>JAPLKX010000414.1 GCA_026387845.1 Candidatus Hydrogenedentota bacterium
AAGTGAACGATAGGTCGTCTCTGCGAAGCCGCCCCGGTGTTGCTGTGTTCCAGTCAAGTCCTTGGGCGAGTGGCGGAATTGGCAGACGCGCTGGACTTAGGATCCAGTATCGCAAGATGTGCGGGTTCAAATCCCGCCTCGCCCACCAACCGCGAGTACTGAAACGCAATGACTGACAACGAATCCAACGACACCAACCAAAACACCGACGCCGAACCCGAAGCTCCCGCCGCCCAAACCTCTACCGAGGTCGCGGCGGAAACCGCCCCGGCGGAAACCGCCGTTGAAGAGGGCGAAGAAAAGGAATTCGAGTTCGTCGAAGATCCTGTGTTTGACGTGGAATACAAGGGCGATTGCACGTACGAAGTGAAAGTGACGGTTTCGCCGCCGAACGAGGTCAAGCTGAGCGAGGACCTGTTCGAGGAACTCCGCAAGGACGCCGAGGTCCCCGGTTTCCGCCGCGGCCGCGTGCCCCGAAAGCTGATCGAGCGCAAGTTCGGCAAGGCGGTTCGCGGCGATGTGGAACTCAAGCTCGTCAACGCCGCATTCCAGAGACTCATAAAGGACAAGACCCTGTCGCCGCTCGGGCCGCCCGACGTCGAGGGCCTCGAAAAAGAGAGGGAAGCCGAGCGAAAACCCGGCGAGCCGCTGGCGTTTACGCTGAAATTCGAGGTGCGGCCGCGCGTCGAGCTGGGCAAATACCGTGGCATAGAAGTCGAACGACCCGTGTTTAAGGTCGAAGATAAAGACATTGACGAGGCCATCGCCAATATCCGCTCGCGGTTTGGCGTGTACGAGACAGTTGAAAACGGCGAGGCCCGCGACGGCGATCAGGCCGTGATCGATTTCAAAGGCGCCATCGCCGGCGAGGAATTCCCCGGCGGCGCCGCAAACGACTACCCGTACATCCTTGGAACGAAACGGTTCTTCCCCGAGTTCGAGCAGGCCCTGCTCGGCGCGAAACCCGGCCAGACCGTCCAGTGCGAGGTCCATTTCCCGGATGATTACAGCGCGCCGCATGTCCGTGGGAAAAAGGCCGATTTCGAGATCCACCTCAAGGAACTGAAGCGGCGCAACGTACCCGAACTGACCGACGAATTCGCCAAGCAAGCCGGGTATCAGAGCGTCGACGACATGCGGGGCAAGGTCGGAGAAAGGCTCCGCGAGACCGCCTCGAATGAGGGCAACTCGATCGCCGAGGAACGGGCCCTGAAGACCATCATCGAGTCGAGCACGTTCGAGATCCCGAAGTCGCTCATCGAGAAGATCGCGCACGGCGGCGTCAGTGAACGGGTGCAGGAACTGGTTCGGGCGCGCGTCTCCGCGGCCGAGATCGAGGAGCGCATGCCGGAACTCCAGGCCACGGCCCAACAAAACGCCGTCAATAGCATCAAGTCGTGGACGGCCCTGCAGGAAATCGCAGAAGCCGAAGGCATCGAGGTCACCGACGAGGATTTTGAACACGAAGCCCAGGCCATCTCCCAGCGGTCCGGCGCTACGCTCGAGGCCGCAGCACAGTACATGGGCGAGGAAGAACGGCGCGACCGGTACGCCATGAGGTTTCTGCAAGCCAAGACGCTGCGGGCCGTCATGGGCCACGCCACGATTACCGACAAGGAGCTGACTCCCGAGGAATTCAAGAAAGAAGTCGAGGCTGACAGTTCCAAAGAGGCCGGCAAGGCCGAAGAGGCCGGCAAGGCCGAAGAGGCCGGCAAGGCCGAAGAGGCCGGCAAGGCCGAAGAGGCCGGCAAGGCCGAAGAGGCCGGCAAAGCCGAAGAGGCCGGCAAGGCCGAAGAGGCCGGCAAAGCCGAAGAGGCCTGACACTGAATGGATATAAGCAACGTTTTCATTTACGAGCAGTCGACCCGCGGCGAACGCCAGTATGACATCTACTCGCGCCTGCTGGCCGACCGCATCATCTTCATGGGGTTCCCCATTACGGACGAAGTCGCCAATTACGTCATCGCACAGATGATGTTCCTCGAGGCCGAGGACCCCGACAAAGATATCAACCTCTACATCAACAGCCCCGGCGGCAGCGTCACCGCCGGCCTCGCCATCTACGACACCATGCAGTTCATCAAGCCTGACATCGTCACCATCTGCATTGGCCAGGCAGCCAGCATGGCCGCCGTACTCATGGCCGCCGGTACCAAGGGCAAACGGTTCGCCCTACCCTACAGCCGGTTCCTGCTCCACCAACTCAGCGCTGGCGTCCAGGGCGCCGCCGCCGATGTCGACCGGCAGGCCCGCGAAATCGTTCGGATCGGCGACATCATCGACGAAATCCTCGTCAAACACACCGGCCAGCCCGCCGACGTCATCCGCAGGGACAGCGACCGCGACTTCTTTATGGGCGCCGATGAGGCCAAAGCGTACGGCCTGATCGACGAGGTCTTCACCCGCGAGAAGAAGACGAAGTCCTGAAGGTGGAAATAAGGGGAACGTCCCCATATTTCCATGAACTTTTGACCGGCAT
>JAPLKX010000079.1 GCA_026387845.1 Candidatus Hydrogenedentota bacterium
ATCCAGTTAGCGCTTGTCCCTGGGCAAGCTGGAGGAATGCCTCTGCTATGGCGTGGTCCGGTTGAGGTGCGAGGGTCACAGAATGTGCGGAGACGGCAAGTTGGGCGGGGGTGAGCGCTCGGCTGTTCCGGTGCAACCGGAAGTCGAGGGGCATGGTAGTCTCGCGTCTCCTCGCCGTCCCGGCCTTCAAGACAAGTTGTGCGTGGGAAATCTGGCGGATAAGTAAGGAGGTAGCGAAATGCGATATCGGGGATTTGTACCCGGGATGCTCCTATGGCTCTGCCTCAACGGGGGGCTGGTCCAGGCGCAGGAGACCCGTGCGATTGTCAGTGGGACCGTCACAGACCCGCAGGGAGCGGTCGTGCCCGCTGCTAAGGTTGAACTCAAAAACGTGGAAACTAACGTGGTGTCCACCATTCAGACGAACGAGAGTGGGTTCTACTCGTCTCCGCCCATCAACCCCGGCCGGTACTCGATGGCGGTATCTGCTGCAGGCTTCAAGACGACCGTCCGAAGCAGTATTGAGCTCCGAGTCGGGGATCGCCTGGAGTTGGACTTTCAGATGCAATTGGGAGGAACAACGGAAACCGTGGACGTGACGGCGGAGGCCCCCATGCTGGAAACCGCCTCGGCGTCCCAGAGCAGTACTATCAACAGGGACTTGGTGGCCAGTCTACCCACTTATGCTCGCGATGTCTTCGAACTGGTCCGTTATACAGCGGGCGTACAGGGCGGCGCTCGAAGCACCTTCGGCCAGCGGCCGTTCGATAATGGGGATGGCAGCGTCAGCATCGCAGGGGGGAGAAGCGATACGAACGAGATCTTGCTGGATGGCTCTCCGAACACTTACAGGGAGACCGGCACCCCCGGCAACGCCGCCTCGCCGCCGCCCGATGCGGTCAGCGAGGTCAAGGTGCAAACCAATCTGTACGACGCCGAGTACGGCCGAACCGGCGGCGGCGTGATCACTCTGTCCCTCAAGAGCGGCACCAACGACTACCACGGATCGGCCGCGTGGCTCCTGCGCAACGAAATCCTCAACGCCAATACTTTCGAATCGAACGCCGGCGGCGGGACCAAGACGACGTTTAAAATGAACCAGCCGACGGTCCAATTTCAGGGTCCGGTCCGCATTCCCCGGCTCTACGACGGCCGGAACAGGACCTTCTTTATGTACGCTCTGGACATCTACCGCGATAGCCGGCCGACTTATACCACCATGATTGTCCCCACCGATCTCGAGAGAAAAGGGGACTTTACCCAGACGTACGTGTCCGGCACCAGCGGGTCTACCGTCGCTATCTACGATCCGCTTTCCACGGTCCAAACTGGATCCACTTATACCCGTACCCCATTCGCGGACAAGAAGGTCCCGCCTACGCTCATAAATCCAATTGCCGCCAAGGTGATGGGGCTTTTGCTGCATCCCAATTTGACCAACATTCGAAGGGGACAACCGAACCGGTTGGACACGCCCAACTTCGACCACGAGCCCTTCAATTCCCACGTTTTCCGCTCCGACCACGTCCTGACCGACAAGCACAGGTTTTTCGTCAGCGGTACTTACAGCCACCGGGGTCAGACCAACGGCTTGGGCTACGGCCTGCAAGGGTATGAAGCTGCCGGGACGCCGTACGTCTCGTCCTCGTACTTGCACTGGCGCAACAACCACTCCGTGGTCTTCAACTTGACCTCGATGCTTTCGCCGACCTTCGTCGCCACAGCGCGCGCAAGCTGGACCCGGCATGAGTTCGCGATCGACCTCTACGGTTTCCGATATAACCCCACGGACCTGGGTTACCCGGCGTCGCTGGTCGCCCAAGCCCAATCCGTGTCTTTCCCCGCTATCCAGATCGGAGGATATACCGACATTGGTCCGACGAGGTCCGGCGGCAATATCCTCAATTTCAGCGACACTTGGGCAATCGGGGAGACCTTGAGCAAGATAGTAGGGGACCACACGCTCAGGTTCGGCGCCGATGCTCGCTTGATGCTCAACAATCAGTCGAGCCCTGTGCCGACCTTCAGTCTGAGCACCTCGGTGGCCTTCACGCGGGCCGACCCGTTGGTGGCTAGCGCCGCGTCGGGGGACGGATTAGCGTCGTTCCTGCTGGGCTATCCCAGCGCGGTGAGCAGCACTTACAATAACTTCCCGGCGCAGGGGCAACGCTACTACGGCGTTTTCTTCCAGGACGATTGGCGAGTTGCGCGGAAGCTGACGCTGAACCTCGGCATTCGCTGGGAGTATGAGTCTCCAATCAGCGACCGTTTCAACCATCAAATCGTTGGTTTCGACACCACGACCCTGACCAGCATCTCTCCCGGCGAACCGCAGGTTAAGGGAGGGCTTCTGTTCGCGGACAGCAAGCTCCGCCTGGCCTACAAGCGAGACTTGAACAACTTCGGACCGCGGATCGGCTACGCTTATAAGGTCAGCTCCACGCTGGTAATTCGCGGCGGATGGGCCATCAGCTACGATCCGACAGCCGACGTCGCCCCCACGACCGGTTTTAGCATCACAACGAGCCCGAGCACGTCGGTTGCCGATGCCGGCATCGTGCCGCTCACATCGACCGGCTGCTCTCCCCCGAACTGCGGGATGCTTTCCAATCCATTTCCAACCGGCATTCTCCAGCCAGTGGGCAGTTCCCGGGGGCTGCTGACGAATGCCGGGAGCAGCATCTCGTACATCTGGCCTGACCGCGCCGTGCCGTATAGTCACACTTTCTCCACCGGCATCCAGTATCAGTTGCCCTTCCGTTCTGTTCTGCAAGTCTCGTATAACGGCCGCCGCGCCCGCAATCTCACGACATCGCGTAACTTAAACTCGGTTACGTATGAGCAATACCTGACTTACGGATCGAATCTGACTGCCAGCTCAACCCAAGTCACGAATCCGT
>JAPLKX010000111.1 GCA_026387845.1 Candidatus Hydrogenedentota bacterium
TGACAGCGAGTATTACGATGCCGGGGTGCTGGGCGCTCTTCTTAAGTTTAAACCGATTTTGGCGACGCAAGTTGACACTATCAAGTTGAGCGCGAGGCGGCGACCGGCCGACAATGTGACGCTCTCGATGGCCGCCATGGAAAAGGCGGAACATTTGCAGGTTCAGACACCTGAACCGACAATGCTCCTGGTTTCAGGCGTGCTTAACTCTATCGAACACAGCACGAGGCGGTTTCAGTTGGTGCTCCCAGACGGTCAGATTGTGCCGGGACAGATAGATGATAAGGAACTTTCCGCAGAAGACCTCAGAAGTCGCTGGGGGAAACGTGTGACCGTCAAGGGGCTGGTTTTCTTCAGGCCCTCAGGCAGGGTGAAGTTGCTGGAGGCAAAGTTGATAAAGGAAAAGGAGGGCGGGGAGGAGGTTTTTGAGCAATTGCCGCTCGTGCAGACAGAGGCTGAGTTTGCAGGTGCGGTTGTACAAGCTGCCGAGAGCAGAGACTGGGTTAAGGGCCTCTGGGGAAAGTGGCCAGGTGATGAGCCTATCGAAGAGTTACTGCAAGATCTGCGGCATTCGGACCCATGACTACATACTTTCTTGATACGGGGATCCTGCTAGGAGTGCTCCGCGCCTCACCATATGCGGAATACGTTCTCCAAAGGTATGCTCCTGTTCAGGCGCCAAATGTTTCAATCACTTCTATCGTAAACGAGGCAGAGTTGCTTTCACTCGCTATGTGTAAAGGGTACGGAGAGGGAAAGCAATCAAAGCTGGCAGATCTCCTGCGGAGAATCCCACGCGTGCCTATCCAGCATAAATCGATTTTGCGGAAGTGGGTAGAAATTGATGCTTTCAATCAGAACGGGCACCCCTCGCTGAGGCTGACCGGCTCTCACCGCAAGATGGGCGACAACGACATTTGGATAGCGGCCACTGCGTCGGTGCTTAGAGCAACCCTTTTGACCACCGATACCGATTTCAATCATCTTAACGGGCAGTTTCTCTCCGTAGTCTTCATCAGTCAACGGTTGACCCCCGCGGATCTGTAGAGTTGTCCATCGATTCCTTATAGGGTGAACGGCGATTGCGGACCCGCCAAAGACAAAGCCATTTGGCACCCGCGAAACGAAGTGTTCCAGTGTAGGACGCTTCTGGCTCTACGTGCTTGGCGGCATCCGGCCAAGTCTTCCCTCACTACAGCACCTTGTTCAGGAGCGGGGCTTGGCGAATCACATTTGAGCAGGTGAAGGCGACGATGAGGGCGGCGGAGCAGGCGATCATCGCAAGCGCCAACGGCGGGAGCGTCAGGCCTTTGATGAGGCCGGTGGCGGTGACGACGAAGAATGGGTGGAGGATGTAGACGGTATACGCGCTCCTGGACAGGCGGGCGGTGAGGGCGTTCGCCTTGTTGAGGCGCTCGCGGAAAAACACCAGCAGTTTCATGCAGATGCCCACGCAGACAAACGGTTCCCACGCGGCGTAGGCATAGGCCTGCCAGGTGAGCCCGCCGCTGAATATATAGTCGTTACCTTCGGGTACGCCGCCGAGAAGCACGATCGCCGGCAACGTGAGAATCGTTCCAATCGACACGTAGAACCACCGGTTTGCCCGGCGTGTGTCCAATTGGTCGAGCCACGACCATCTGTTGGCGAGAATCCCGAACGCGAACATGCAAATGTACAGAGGAAAGTACGCGAGTTGTAGGTTGAGGATTCCCGTGCCCACCGGGTAGACCAGCCGTACCAGGAAGGTTACGGCGCCGATGATAACGATAAACACGAGTATCGTGTAGTTCCCGGGCAGCGGGACGCGCCGGGCAGAATCCTCACGCCGGCTCCTTGCGCTGACCGCCAGGTAAACCGCCGTGAACATAATCAGGGCGAGGACAAACCACATCGGGCCCGAACCGAACAAGTCCGGCGCTCTCTCCACCATGAACTCAAAGTACCCGGCACTGGTCTTTCCCGAAAAGAGCAGCACGAGATACACGACGCTGGGATTGAGCAGGAAGAAGTACACGACCAGCGGAATCCCCAGCCGTTTCAGCCTGTCACGTGCAAACTTTCCTTTGCCCTTCTTGTCCAGCGAGATCGGCGTGAAGTAGGCCGCCACAAAAAAGAACAGGCTCATGAAAAACGCCTGGTTCACCGCCACAAACAGCGTCATCACCACCTGCGACAACATATCTTTGGGCGCGGTGACAACATAGTACCAGCCGCCCGGCGCGCCAAACGCGATCGATTGGTGGTGGCATACGACCAGCGCAGTAAGGAATACACGCAGATTGTCAACATAATCCATCCGGCCGGCGGCTTTAGGTACAGATATTTCCTGCATGGTTGACGCTCCGTATTTCTTGTGAGAAGTGCGCGTAGGATAGCACACGTGCCGTTTCATCGCGCGTAATGGGTCCTGCAAATCTGCCGGAGTTGGATCTGAGCACTGTTCAAATGTATCCCGGAGGGATTAGACAGCCGTCAGCCCAGCGCCGCTGGGTTAACATCACACCACGACGAACCCCGGCAGCGGGTTCGACAAACCTACGTTCTACACGGACTTCCCGGCGGTTTCCGGGCTGCCAAGACTGGGGAGCAGTGAGCGAATCGAGCAGGTCCGAAATGATTTCGGGCCGGCGGGTGTCGGCCTACAAGTAGCCCAAGGCCTGCAGGGACAGGATGTCCCGTTGATCGAGCCGGTCTTTCTCATCAACACGGATGCCCAGCTTTTCCGCGGTTTGGGGTGCGGCCTCGAGGTCCGCGTCGAGGAGTTGGCGGCCTTTCTCGAGGTTTTGCGGGTCTTGTGCGGCGACCGAATTTAGCTCTTTGGGATCTTCTTTCAAGTTGAACAACATCTCATGCCC
>JAPLKX010000543.1 GCA_026387845.1 Candidatus Hydrogenedentota bacterium
CGGACCTCCGTTCCTTGATGGGAACTGGGCCCTGGTCAAGAGCGGCTATACCTTCGTGATGGTTGGCGCCGCTAACGCGTACACGGCCAATGCCAACGCCGAGACGTATGGCACCACGGGTAACAGGGGGTTCTTCACTGACCAGTCCGGTGTAATCCGGTTCGCAGTAGGCGGAGACGCCACCGCTGCCAACGACCCGATCGGCACCGTGGTCCCGTAACCAAAGCGTACTGGCTGAAACGTATGCTTGAGGGCTGTGCGGCGGCGAGCGAAAAGCTCGCCGCCGCCAGTTGTGTAAGAGCGGCGCAAACGATATAGTAAGGTGGCCTCTGGGGCAAGCGGGCTGGAGATACCGGATGAAGACGAGGGGCGGGTTTACGTTAGTTGAATTGATGGTCGTAATCACCGTCATCGCCATCATCGCCGCGATAGCGCTGCCGTCCCTGCTGCGTTCGCGGGTGCAGGCGAACGAAACGGCCGCCATTCAAAACCTCAGGACGGTCCTTTCCGCGCAAACGAGTTTCCACACTACAAAAAACCGGTTTGGCACGATTGCCGAATTGAAGAGCGAGCAGGACGGGGTCGGCACAAGCTACCTCGATCAAACCTGGCAGGACGGCGCCAACCGGCAGGGCTATGCGTTTGTGATGGACCAGGCCACCACGGGCTACTTCTTGTGTTATGCCGATCCGGTGGAACCCGGCATCACGGGGGTGCGGTTCTTCCGGATCGATACGTCCGGCGTAATCCGGTGGAACAGGGAGGGCCGGCCGGGCGACGCGGACCCGGAACTGGGCTCGCAACTCTAACGGGCGTCAGCAGTCCAAAAAGGCCGAAGCTCGAAACAAAAAAGGGTCACCCCCCACAACGCGCGCCGAAGATGGCGCGGCCGGGGGGCGTCCCAGACGTGCACCAAAGCTAAGCGGTTTAAGCGATGCGTATCAGCGACGGGTCGTACTCTTCAGGCTTCTCGAATCCAAGCAAGCACATCAACGTGGCGGCGATGTTGCTGATCCCGGGTGCGGCGGGGACTTCGAGGTTGAGCCTGTTCGCGCCGGAGAAGTCTTTCACCACGAATGGCACCGGGTTCAGCGTGTGCGCCACCATCGGCTCGCGCTTGCCCTTTTTCTCCGTGAACATGCAGTCGGCATTGCCGTGGTCGGCCGTGAGGACGCAAACGCCGCAGGACCGTTGAATCGCCGGCAACAGGCGGGCCAGGCACAGGTCCACGGCCTCGACGGCGATGCGGACGGCGGCGATGTCGCCCGTGTGGCCGACCATGTCGCCGTTGGCGAAATTGAGGCGGATAAATTTGTAGTTGCCGGCGGAGACGGCGTCGAGCGTGGCGTCGGTGATCTCGGCGGCTTTCATCCATGGGCGCTGGTTGAACATGACGCGGTCCGACGTGATCTCGACGAACTTCTCGAGCTGCTCGCACACGTAGCCGGAGTTGTTGCCGTTCCAGAAATACGTGACGTGGCCGTACTTTTGGGTCTCTGAAACGGCAAACGAAGTGACGCCGTTGGCGCAGAGGAATTGGCTGACGGTTCTGTCAATGGCGGGCGGCTGGACGAGGAAGTTCTTCGGGATCATGGCGTCGCCGTCGTACTGCATCAGGCCCGCGTAAAAAACATCGGGCCTGCGCTTGCGGTCGAACTCGGCGAAGTTGTCCTCGTCAAAGGCCCTCGAGATCTCGATGGCCCTGTCGCCGCGGAAGTTGAAGAAGACCACGGCGTCGCCGTCCTCGATGGTTCCAACGGGGGCGCCGTCCTGTGCGATCACGAAGCTGTCGAGATACTGGTCCGTAATGGCGGGGTCTTCGTCGTAATACGTGTGGATGGCCTCGGCGGCCGACGAAAACGGCCGTGCCTCTCCCAGAACGTGGGTTTTCCAACCCCGCTCGACCACCTGCCAATTGGCGCCGTACCGGTCCATTGTGGTCACCATCCGGCCGCCGCCCGATGCAATCCGGTAGTCTTTGCCGCCGACACTCAACTCCGCCAGCTTGGCCTCGAGCGGGCTGACGTAGCTCATCGCTGACTTCTCACCGACATCGCGCCCGTCAAGCAGGACGTGTACGCGCACGCGCTCGACGCCCTCCTTTGCGCACCGGTCCAGCATGGCAAACAACTGGGTGATGTGGCTGTGCACGTTGCCGTCCGACAAGAGCCCGATGAAATGCACCGTGCCGCCGGATTGCGCCTGATTGATGACATTTTTCCAGGCGGCGCCGTCCCAGAGTTTTCCGGAGGAGATCGCGTCGTTGACGAGCCTGGCGCCCTGGGCAAAGACGCGGCCGGCGCCGATGGCGTTGTGGCCGACCTCGCTGTTGCCCATGTCATCGTCCGAGGGGAGGCCGACGGCGGTACCATGGGCCTTGAGGGCGGTAAACAGCGGCTCGCGGAACAGTCTGTCCATCACGGGCGTGTTGGCCAGGAAGACGGCGTCGGACTCGTCGTGTTTGCCGATGCCAATGCCGTCCATGATGACCAGGACGACGGGCCCCGGGAACGGGTGGTAGTTGTCAAGCCGCCGGAGTTGCAATGGGATCACTTGGTATGTTCCTTTTCTTCAGGGCGCGGAGTTTCGGCGATCGCAGGGATGCGACTGCCGGGAACCGGGCAGGTTTTATACCCCGCGCGCGCGGGCGCAATAGACACACAACTGCATGGAATGTTAGCATAATTTGTTGCCTTAACGACAGGTTCAACTACAAGGGCAACAGGACGAGGAGAACAGGTGTATGAAGCGAATCATCCAGGTTGGCGTCGGCGGCATGGGTTCGGAGTGGACGCAGCGTGTCGCGGAGTCCAACCAGTGGAAAGCCGTTGCGTACGTTGACATAAACGAGGAAATCCTGCACGAAACGGCAAAGAAGTACGGCGTTCCCAAAAAGCAGTGTTTTACGAAGCTCGAGGACGCGCTCAATGCCACGGAAGCCGATGCGCTGCTCGACGTGACCCCCCAACAGTTCCGAAAAGACATCTGCTGCACGGCGATGGAGCAGGGGCTGGACGTGCTGGCGGAAAAACCCATGGCCGACACGCTCGAAAATGCCAAGGCGCTGGCGGCTTGCGCCCAAAAGCACGCACGCATACTGATGATCTCGCAAAACTACCGGTATCAGCCGGCGGCACAGACGGCCCGGCAGTTGGTGCAGCAGGGGGAGATGGGCAACATCGGTTACGTGGGCATCTCGTTCCACAAGGGGCCGCGGTTCGGCGGGTTCCGCGAGACCATGCCGTATCCGCTGGTGCTCGATATGAGCATCCACCATTTCGACCTGATGCGGGCCATCCTCGATAGCGACATCCACTCGATCGAAGCGCTCAGCATCAATGCGCCGTGGAACTGGAACAAAGGAGACGCCACTGTCATGGCGCTGATCGAGATGGAAAACGGGGTGGGTGTGAATTATTTTGCCAGTTGGATTTCGACGGGCCTCGACACCAGTTGGAACGGGACGTGGCGTATCGAAGGCAGCCATGCCTCGCTGATCTGGGACAACGAAGGCCTGTTTCTCGGTTCGCCGCCCGACAAGAAAGAGCCCGTGAAAATGATCGATATGCCCAGCGTGCATCAGGCACGCCTTTTGGAGTTGTTCCGGGAGGCGCTGGACACGGGGATCGAGCCCGAAACCAGCGGCAGCCGGAATATCAACAGCCTGGCCGCGACGTATACCGCCGTCCGGTCGGTCGAAGAACGGCGCAGGGTAACCGTGCGCGAATTGCTCGGATAAACACAATGGGATCTCGGGATGTCGTGCGTTACTCATCCCGGGCTTTCTTTTTTATTGCGGTTGTTTTTATTGCCGCGTCACCGATGTTTTGGCTGCACACCCAGGTGAGCCCCGCGGTGGTGGCGGCGGGGTATGAAAACGCGGCCCTGTACCAGGACGTGTATCCGGCGTTTCACTACGGGTTTGGCCGGATCCGATCCGGTGAGATGCCGCTGTGGAACGACAAACAATTGTGCGGCACCCCGTTCCAGGCCAATCCGTCCTGCGTGGTATTTCAGCCGCTGCACCTCATCTTCGCGTTCCTGCCGGTCCAGAAGGCGATGGCGCTGCAGGGGTTTACGTGCCTGGCGTTGGCGGGGCTGTTTTTCGCCCTGTTTGTGCGGTCGCTGGGGGCGGGGTATGTGCCGTCGGTGCTTGGCGGAGTAGCATACGCATTTTCCGGCGCGGCCTCGGCAGTGGCAGGCGACCCGTCCGCGGTGGCGGCGCTAGCGTGGGCGCCGCTGCTGTTCTGGGCGCTGCGCCAATACGGGGATGGCTTCCGCCATGAGAACGCGGCGCTGGCGGGGATCGCGGCGGGGCTGTTGATCCTGTCGGGTGCGGCGGCCATAGCGGCGGTCTTTCTGCTGCTGGCGGGGCTGTACGCGCTGTACCTGGTGTTTTTCTCGCAGAGCCTGGATTCGTGGCGGCCTTACCGGGGCCGGGCGGTCTTGCACCGGGTGGAAGGCCTTGTGTTGATCGCGCTGGTTGGCTTGGGCGTGAGCGCGGTGCAATGGGCGCCGACCCTGGTCTGGGCCTGGTCGCTTGACGACCCGTTGGGCGTTATTTTTGCCCCGCAGATCCATGGGAGACTGCCGGGGTCGGTAAACGACTTGCTGGCGCACCTCATCACGCCGCGGTCAGGCAGCCTGCCCCAGGTCGGTTACCTCGGCGCGATAGCACTGCTGGCAGGACCCGCGGCGTTTTTTCACCTGCGGGCGCGGCGGGATGCGTTGTTTTTTGCGGGGGTATCGGTGCTGGCTGTGGGCGCGGCGGCCATCGAGCTACCTGCGCCGTTCCACCGCGCCCATCTCCTGTTTCCCTTGTTGTTTTGTTTGGCGGCTCTGTCGGCGGTCGGGTACGACCGGCTGATGATTTCCGGAGGGACGGAGCGGGCGCCGCGAGTGTGGTTGCCGGCGTTCGTGGTGCTTGTTTGCTCAGGCGCGCTGCTTTATGCCGCCACGGCGCCGGCCCGCGGGCGAGTGGTGGTATTCTTGCTGCTGATGGGGCCGGTGGTTTTGCTGCGGTTCAGGTGGGTGTCGGTTGCGGCGGGCGTGGCCACGGCCGCGGTGATGTTCGCCGACTTGGCCGCCTCGGGCGCCAACGCGTACAGCCATCCATTCCAGGACGCCGACTCCTGGTACAACAAGTACAGCAGCAGCCTGCGCACGGCTGAAGAACAGGCGCTCGAGGCCCGGGTAGTGGTGTCGGGCCACGTCCTCGATTTCAGCCTCCCTTCGAACACCGGTATGCTGTTTCCCCTCATCGATAATGCGGACGGGCTGCTGCCGCTCACCCACGAGCAGACGGTGTGGTGGCGCCGGCTCGGCAGGACCCAAACAGGGGCCGAACCGGAAAAAGGCAGGACCGGCGTGTCTCCGCAGGCATTATCGCCGCTTTTGTTAAATTATATGGCGGTACGGGCGGTGCTTGCGGCGCCGGACGGGCCGCTGTACGCCGGCCAATGGGCGCGGCCGGGCCCGCCGTTGCGCGAGGTCAAGACGGATGACGCCGTCCGGCTGTTTATCAACCAGCAGGCGTTGCCCCGCGCGTACTGGACGCCGGCCTGGCGAATGGCCGAAGGCGTGGCTTCTGCCGCGGACATGCTGGGCGCGGAAAGTTTTCCCGCCGGCCGGATGTGCGTGGTCGACAGAGACAGCCCCGGCTATCCCGAACTGGCCGAACTCTTGCCGCCGTTCCAGCCGCGGGCCGACGCGGCCGAGCCCGTCATGCCGCCGGACGTCCACTGCCGGATAGTGAGCGCGCAGCCGGAGCGTGTGGTGGTGCAGGCGGGTGGGCCCCAGCCGGGCGTCACCGTGCTCAGCGACACCAACATGGCTGGGTGGCGCGCAACGCTCGATGGCCGGCCCGCGCCGATCGTGCGCGCCAACGGCATTTTCAGGGGGATTGCCACACCGGCCGGCCCGCACGAGATCGTGTTTGAATACCGGCCGATGTCGTATTCTGCGGGGCTCGGGCTGTCTTTGGCGACGCTGGCGGGGCTGGTGCTGGGGGGCATGATCGTGCTGGTGCGGCGGTAAACTCCCGATAAGACGGATCAGACAGATCAGACGGATCGGTCCGATCTGTTTTGTTCGGCCTTCTACCTGCATTCATGGCGTTGATTTGGCCTTTCGTCGCTGCTACCATCGGCGCCATACATTCGTGGGAGGAAACAGGCATGGCGAAGAAAATCAGGATTGGCTTTATTGGGGCGGGTGGAATCTCGCCGGGCCATTGGCACAGGCTGCACGCGACGGGCAAGGCGCAGGTTGTCGCGTTGAACGACCCGAGCAAGGAATCGCTTGCGCGATTTTACGCAAAATGTCCGGGGGCCGAGAAGTTGCCCACGTACTTCGACTACCGCGACATGCTCAAGAACGAGCAGCTCGACGCCACGGTGGTGCAAAGCCCGCACGTGTTTCACTACGAGCAGACGCGCGACTGTCTGTCCAATGGCCTGCACGTGTTGAGCGAGAAGCCCATGACGTCAAGCATTCAGCACGCCAAGGCGCTGATCAAGAAGGCGGCGTCGGCGAAGCGGGTGTTGATGATCTCATATCAGCGTCATTTCGAGGTCGAGTTCCGGTACATCCGCGAGCAGATTGCCCGCGGCGCCATCGGCAAGGTCGAGTACGTCCAGGCCATCCAGAGCCAGGAATGGCTGCGAGCCACGAAAGGGACGTGGCGGCAACGTCGGGTGGAATCGTGCGGCGGCCAAATCAATGACTCGGGCAGCCACTTGATCGACATCGTGATGTGGATCACCGGCCTGAAAGTGAAAGAGGTGTCGGCGTGGCAGGACTGTTTCGGGACCGAGGTCGACATCAACTCGACATTGGCGATGAAATTTGAGAACGGCGCGCTCGGCAGCATGAGCATCATCGGCAACGCCCCGGGGTGGTACGAAGACGTGACGGTCGTCGGCAGCAAGGGCGCGTTTTACCTTCGCCAGGGGTTTGTGCCTGAAGTGATGCAACAGGACGCGGTGGGCAAGCAAATCAAAATCAAGCTGCCAAAGTATACGAAGAATCCCGACGCCAATTTCGTTGACTGCATCTTGGGAAGAGACGTGCCGCAGACGCCGCCGGAATGCGGGTTGCGCACCATCGAAGTGACCGAAGCCGCGTGGCGATCCGCCGCCGCAAATGGAAAACCGGTCCGGGTGCCGTAGAAGAATTGTGGATTGCAGATTGCCGATTGCGGATTGCGGATTGCATAGATGGCCCTGAAGGGGCCAAACATGTCAGCCTGGGGCAACGCCCCAGGAACAAGATGTCTCAATGCAGGAAGCCCTGAAGGGGCGTGACAAGCTCCGCGTGTGTCTGCCTCTTGGAGGGGAAGGCGTGCTAGAATGTCGATCGGCTCTTTCCGTAGGCGCGGTCGTCTCGCCCGCGCCGTCCAGACCGCTGGCTTTGATCAACGATTCAGGAGGTAGTTCAATGAAAGGCGCGATAGCTGCGGCATTGGTTGGTTTAATGATCCTGGGCGGCTGCGGCGGACAAGACGCGGGGCCGGCGGCGCCGGGAGCGCCCGGCAAACCGCGTATTGCGCTCATCATGAAGTCGCTGGCGAACGAATTCTTCCTGACGATGGAGCAGGGCGCGAAAAACCACCAGGCAACGCATTCAGGCGAGTATGACCTAATCTGTAACGGCATCAAAGACGAACTCGATGTCAACCGGCAGATCCAGCTTGTTGAGAACATGGTGTCGCAAGGCGTGGAGGCCATCGTCATCGCGCCCGCCGATTCAAAAGCCCTCGTTGCCGCATGCAAAAAGGCGCAGGACGCCGGCGTGGTGGTTGTCAACATCGACAACAAGCTGGACGAGGGCGTGCTCGCCGAGCGGGGCATCAAGATCCCGTTTGTCGGGCCGGACAACCGCAAGGGCGCAAAACTCGTCGCTGATTTTCTGGCCAAGAAACTGCAGCCGGGCGATCCCGTGGCCATAGTCGAGGGGGTGCCGACGGCGTTCAACGGCATCCAGCGCAAGCTTGGGTTTGAAGACGCCATGAACGGCGCGGGGATGAAGATCGTCACGTCGCAGTCGGGCAGTTGGGAGATGGCGAAGGCCAACCAGGTCGTGGCGGCGATGATCACCGAACATCCGGACCTGAAAGCGGTTTTGTGTGCGAACGACAGCATGGCGCTGGGCGCGGTCGCCGCGCTCAAATCGGCCGATAAAGTCGGCCAGGTGCTCGTCATCGGCTACGACGGGATCAGCGCCGTCAGGGAACGGATTAAAGACGGCTCCATCCTTGGCACGATTGAACAGCACGCCGACCAACTGGCTGTGTTTGGCATCGAATACGCCCTCGAGATGATCAAAACCAAAGCCGCGCCCGCCGATCGTGAGACGCCCGTCGACCTCGTCACGCTTGAGCAACTTAATGCAGGCGAGACGCCCGCACCACAATGAACAGCCGGCGGCTCCTGACAGATTACATGGCGCTGGCCCTGGTCATTGTCGGGCTCGTGCTGGTGTTCGGCGTCTCTACACAAAACTTCCTGCAGTTCGGCACATTCCGCAACATTGCCAACCAAATCCCCGACGCGATGGTGGTCGCGGTCGGGATGACGTTTGTGCTCATCATCGGCGGCATCGACTTGTCCGTGGGGTCGGTTCTCGGCTTGGGGAGCGCCATGCTTGGGCTGTGCCTCGTGCGGTTCGAATTTCCATTGCCCGTGGCGATTGCCGCATGCCTGGCGACGGGCCTTGCCTGCGGCCTCTTGAACGGCTTTCTTGTCGTGCGGTGGCGGCTGCCCTCGTTTATCGTAACGCTGGGCATGCTCGAGGTGGCGAGTGGCGCAACGTACATCCTGACGCAATCGCGCACTGTTTACGTCGGCGAACCCATCGAGCGCGTGTCGGAGGTGGCCGCATTCGGCCTGTCGCTGCCGTTCATGCTGGCGATTGCCGTGGTGGTCGCGGGGCAGTTTGCGTTGTCCGGCACGGTATTCGGCCGGCATGCCTTGGCGCTGGGCGCGAACGCTGAGTCGGCCCGCCTCTCCGGCATCAGGACGCGTGGCCTGACCGTAGCTGTGTTTGCGTTAAGCGGCGTGCTCGCCTCGCTGGCGGGCATGATGCAATGTTCGCGGCTGGGCGCATCGGATCCCAACGCCGGGATCGGGTTTGAACTCCAGGCGATTGCGGCGGTCGTCATCGGCGGCACAAGCCTGATGGGCGGCAGAGGCTCTGTGGTCAACTCATTTTTCGGGGTGATCATCATCGCCGTCCTGGCCGTCGGCCTCGCAACTCTCGGCGCGCAGGAATCCACAAAACGTCTCGTCACCGGCGGCGTCATCGTCGCCGCCGTCATCCTGGATTACTACAGGCACCGGCTGAACAAGGCGTGAAGGCGGACGGCCTTTTGGCTCTGCTCGGGGATCTCCTTTGGAAGGCGCGCACGAGCCGGCACCCTCAACGCCCAGCGCTGGGGACGGCGTTTTCGGCTTGGGGCGCCCCTTCTTCGAGGCCGGCCAGGCTTTGGCGTGCGCGGTGCCGCGACCAACTCCAGGTGCGCCAGGTCATTTCCGTGTTGGCGCCTGCCCTCGACAGGACAGCATTCCGAGCGCTGTTGTCAGGAGAAGGGAAGGCCTCGACGATGGCCGGAATCGCATCCGCGCTGAGGGTCGCTGCATAGGCGGCGTCAAACGGGCGCTGCAGCGTCGCCCGACGGATATTTGAACGAACGATGTAGGCGTCGGGATTGAACACGTGAAGCCCGAACACGAACGCCATCGCCGCCGCGAGCGCGCCGAACGCAAACCGGTCGCGATGCCCGCGTAGAACCGTCGCGACGAACCACGCGAGGACGACGGCCAGCCACATCATGAAGGCCATCGTGTAGACCCGGAGTTCGGTGAGCCCGTACGCCTGCTGATACAGGCGCATCCGGCCGATTGCCGATATGAGAACGACGTATACCAGGACAACCAACACCATTGCCTGCACACGGAACACCCGCCTTCCCTTGGGGCCGGCCTCGCGATCCATCCAATCGGCTGCCAGCAGCACGCTCAGAGCCAGCGCGGCGACCACGACCAATTGGAAGAATCCTTGGCGCGCGTATTCGGCATAAGTCAGGCCGGTACGCGCCGCGACCAACTCGTGCCCGCCGAACATGTAGCGGCCTTGCACAACGAGGAATGTGAGGAAGAGACCGTTGAGCGACGCCATGGGAACCGCCAAGGCCAGTGTGTTCAAGGACAGATTCTTGGAATTTCCCGGCGCCGATATCGGGCATTCCTGCTTGAGTATGAGCACCCGGAGGTACCCTGCGACAACCCAGGCGCAAAAAAAAGTGACGGCGGCATGATCGCGCAGGCGTACCCAGTCGATGTCGAAGAGATCCCGGATAAATACCCTGAATCCCGCGTCCGCCGACGAGAACAGCGCGCCGAACACCACCAGCAAGGGAACTGCCACCGCAATGCCGATGGCGGCGGAGGATGCATGTCGCAGCCATATTCGTTTCGTGTCACCGAGTGCGCCGGAAGGGGCTGCGAGTTCCTCGAATGGAATGTCGGCCAGGATCAACGCGGGCGCTCCGTAAAACAGGCCTGCCCCCGCATCCAGCAGCGCACACATGTGATCCGCTATTGCGGCGCGCCGGATATAGGCCACGGCCGGGCGAAGCACCAGGGTAGTCAAGGCAACGCCAACGGCTAGACAGTCCAATGTTTTGAGTGTGATCGAATCGCGCCAGGCCAGCGACACCCCAAACACGAGCACGAGCGGCAGAAGCCACGTTCGCCCGCCGGAAAGCCGAATGCCGCATAGGCGCATCGCGAGCACGGCGCCGGCGGTGAACGCACCCGCCCACAACGCCGCGTTGAGACCCCATGGATCCGCCCGCAGCAGCGCATCGCCCAACAGGCCCAATCCGAACCCAAATGCAAGGATAATTACGGGCGACCGTGCGTTGCTCATAATAAGAGGTTCCTCACTCCAGCCTGCCCCTACCAAGCGCCGATTGGCACCCCGTGCTGTTTAGTTCATCTTCTCACAGGTGATTACTTTTTGCAACGCAAATGTATCAAGGAAACTTTATGTGGACGGCGAGGAATAGAGATAAGCATACCCGTGGGCCGCGAAAAAATCCCGAATTGGCGCGCCTCTCCGGCATCAGGACGCGCGCGCTGACCGTGTCGGTGTTCGCGCTGAGCGGCGTGCTCGCGTCGCTGGCGGGCATGATGCAATGTTCGCGGCTGGGCGCATCGGATCCCAACGCCGGGATCGGGTTTGAACTCCAGGCGATTGCGGCGATCGTCATCGGCGGCACAAGCCTGATGGGCGGCAGAGGCTCTGTGGTCAACTCATTTTTCGGGGTGATCATCATCGCCGTCCTGGCCGTCGGCCTCGCAACACTCGGCGCACAGGAATCCACCAAACGGCTCGTAACCGGCGGTGTGATCGTTACCGCGGTGATTCTGGATTATTACAGGCACCGCCTGAACAAGGCATGAACACGCTGCCGACAAGCATTAATGAAAAAACTTCTCCGCTTCGTGCTGGTCGGGGGTTTTCTCCGCCGGATTCTTCTCCGCGTAGAGGCGGATGGCGAGTTCGCCGATGAGGCCGAGGCCGATTAGAATCCCGCCGCCCAGCATCAGCACGAGCGAGACGAGCAGGCTTCTCCAGGACCACGTCAGCAGCGCATACAGAAAAATCAGCACGCCAACCGTCCCGGCGCCGAGGCCCCAGCCGCCGAAGAAATGGTTGGGCGCTTCGCGGTGGCGGGAGAGGAAATAGAGGGTGATCATGTCTGTGGCGCCGCGGGTGAAACGTTCGTGGCCGTATTTGGATTGGCCGAATCGGCGTGGGTGGTGCTCGACGGGGATCTCGCCGATTCTGTAGCCTTTTTCCGCGGCCAGCACGGGGATGAGCCGGTGCATGTCGCCGATCAATAGGATGTTTTTTGCGACTTCGGCCCGCATGGCTTTGAACCCGCAGTTGATGTCGTTCAGGCCCAGGTTGAACAGCCAATCCGCGACGCCGTTGTAGATGCGTGACGGAAACGTCTTGCTCCATGGGTCGTGGCGCACCTGCTTCCACCCGACGACCATGTCGTATCCGTCGTTGAGCTTCTCGAAAAACCGCGGGATCTCTCTAGGGTCGTCCTGGAGGTCTGCGTCCATCGTAATGATCACGTCGCCGTCGGCATAAGCGAACCCTTCCGCCAGCGCGGCGCTTTTTCCGCGGTTGCGGCGAAACCGGATCACGTCCACGGATAGGAACCGCTCGTGGAGCTTATCGAGCATCTGTGATGACCCGTCGGTGCTCCCGTCGTCGATAAACAGGATGCGCGGGTTGTACTGAGCGGCGTGTTCGAGGATGCCCTCGACGAGCGGCTCGAGATTATTCAGTTCGTTGCACACGGGAATAACAATGGTCGTCTTCATACGTCTCCTGCGCGTTCCGGCTTCGCCGGCATTATAACCCGGGCCAGCGGAGGTAATGAAAAAGTCGAGCAGTTGTTTGATGGCCGCGAAAAGCGGGGACAGGCACGCTTTGTTCAAACTACCGAACAAAGCGAGCCAGTCCCCGTTTTTCGCTTTACGGCTCGCTCTCCCAACTTGCTTTCTTGGCCTGATCGTGAAGGACTTTCAATACGGCCGCAAACCGGTCGGCGTTTGTTGGGTCCGCCTCGACCAGCGCCTCGTGCGCCCAAAGCAGCAACCGGCCCAATTCTTCCTTGGCGGGGACGCTGCCGGCGACGGGGTGCATATCGGCGGGCAGCGGCACCGGCTCGGGCCGGAAATGCAAGAGCACGTCCGTCAGCCCCAGGTTGCTCATTTCCTGGAGGAGGGCGCGGGGAAGGTTCTGTAGGTCGAAGCGGCAGTCGCCGGAGAAGGACGTGGCGATGTTGTGCAGGACGCCGAGAAACGTGCTGTCGAGGTGGGTGCAGTTGGCCAAGTCGAGGATGATGGCGCGATCGCCGCGGCGGCGCGCCTGTTCGCACAGGTTGAGCACCTGCTGGCTCTCCCGCCACGAACCCATCCCCGATACGCTGATAAACGTCTGGCCGTTCTGGCGGCCCACGACAACTTTCTCGCCGGCGCGCTCGGCTGCTTTCTGCGCGGGCGTTTCCTGCGGCCGGATCGGTGCGCGTTGCGGCTCGGCGCTCAGGACGAGCAGGGTCAGGTCGTCGGGGTGCTGGCGGCCCTCGCAGAAATTGCCCACGGCCTGCTCGACCGCGGTGGCAATGCTGTCGGAGTGCGTCTCCGCGTCCTCGAGCACCTTCTTGAGGCGTTCCTCGCCGAAAAACTCGCCGGACGTGTTTCGTGCTTCGGTGACGCCGTCGGTGTAGAGGACGAGTGCCTCTCCCGGCTGGATCTCGCCCTCGGCATCGGAGTAAGTGACGTTGGGGTTGACGCCGAGCACAGGCCCGGGCTTATGCAGCCGCAGGAGCGACCCGTCGGCCTTTTTCAAAAGGAGGGGGGGGTGGCCGGCGTTGCTGTAACGGAACTTCATTGTGGCGGTGTCAAGCATAAGGTAGGTCATCGACACGAAGATGCCTTGGCCGAACGCTTCGTTGATGATGATGCGGTTGAGATCGTTCAAGACCTCGCCGGGGCCGCGGATGTGCTGATCGTCTTGCGCGCACAACAGCCCCTGGACCGCGTGCTTGAGGAAAATCGTCAGCATGGCCGAACTGACACCGTGGCCGGAGGTGTCGGCGATGTAGATGCCGAGCAGGTGGTCGTCGAGCGGGAACAGGTCGTAGAGGTCGCCGCCCACCTTGCCCATGGGCTGATACACGGCGGCGATGTTGACCTTGTCGGCAAACGGGACATCCTTGGGCAGGATTCCTTGCTGGATTCTCATTGCTCGACGGCGCGCTCGATATGTTGAACGAAATCCTCCTGGTTTTCGATGGGTTTCGAGACAAAGTCAAACGCCCCTTTCTCGACCGCTTTGAGCGCGTCGAGCACGGAGGACGTCCCGGAAAGCACCATCGGCACCACGTCCGGCGTGTTGGCTTGCATCCACTCGAGCAGTTGGAACCCGTTTATGTCGGGCATGAACAGGTCGACTATGGCTACGTCGAACCGGGCCTCTTTCAGCCGTTCCTCGGCCTCCCTGCCGGACAAGGCCGATTCGGTCTGGTACCCGGCGCGCGTGAGCATCCGCTCGAGCGTAAACACGACGATCTGCTCGTCGTCGACGATTAAGATTCTTGGTGCCATTTTAAAAGATGCACAATATCATTAACTGTACAACATTCTTGGGGAAACCGGCCATTTCCCGGTTCAGACCCGCAATACGAGCACCCCGTTCTTTGCGAGGGCAACTTTGGGGCCAACTGGTTCGCCTGACAAGAGATCCGTAAACTGGCCCGGCAGCATCAGATCCCGCCGGTCACCGGAATGGTTGATGAGGAATAACAATCGCCGCTGGCCGTCCCGCCTCACCGTCACTTCCAGGCCGTCGGGAATATGCTTGACCGGAAACTCCGGCAGGCAGGCCCGCAGAAACTCGCGAAGCGCAGGGGCCGGGAGGTACACGCCCATATAGAATACGCGCCCTTTGCCGAGCCGGTTGTGCGTTATTGCGGCCCTGCCGGCGACAGGTTCGCCCCGGTACTCGGCCATGATTTCCGCTCCGTCGCCAGGCTGGAGTACCTCGATCCACGTGCCCACCGTGGCTGTCTTGCCCGCCATCGGCCCAGTCTTGAACACGACCTCATGCGTCTGCCCGTGCTGATACGGGCGCACCTCTTCGGCGGTGAGGCCGGCCAGTTCTGCGAGCAGGCCCGGCGGCGTCTGGTCCGACATGGCGTTGGCCGGTGTGCGCGTGCCGGACATCGGCGTCAGGACGAGCGTCCCGCCCCCCTTGACGTACTCCTCGAGCCGGCCCGCGAGCGGCGTATCCACAATGGCCAGGCACGGCGCCAGGACCGTCGCGTACTTCGATAAGGCCGCGTCGCTGTTGATGATATCGCACAAGTGGCCGCTGGCTTTGGCCGCCGTGTAAAGGTCGAAGCAATGGGCGTCGTACGAAAACCCGCGGATGGTGGGCTGGCGCTCGATGCTCCAGAGTGTGTCGAAATTGCGGATGAGCGCGACGGGCGTCTCTACGGAGGTCCCTTCGAGTTCGCCGGCTGCCCGCGCCAGTTCTTCGCCGATCTTGCTGACTTCATAGTAGCGCCTGCGGGGGACGCCGTCATGGTCCAAGATGCCGTGCCAGTACTGCTCAGCGCCGGTCAGACACGCGCGCCACCGAAAATAAACAACCCCGTCGGCCCCGTTGGCCACGGATTGCCACGCCCACCTGCGGATGTCGCCCGGTTCCGGCTGCTCGTCCAACACGCCCGCCGCGGCGTCGCCCGTCGGCCCGCTCTTGTGTTCCATGACCCAAAACTTGCCTTTGAACGACCGTGTGATGTCGTGGGCATAGGCGGGTGCGAGGGGGTGGCCGTATGGGTCGGGGTAGTTGTCCCAAACGGGGAAATCCACGTATTGCGACAGCTTGTAGTAGTCTACCTCCGGAAACGTCCCCATATAATTGTGGGTCACAAAGTGCTTCGGACAAAGGCTCTTAAGGATCTCGTACTGCGTCTTCATGAACTTTACCTGCGTATCCGAAGAGAATCGGGCGAAGTCCAGCCAGTGGCCGGGGTTAGGCGCTGCCGGCATGGCTTTTGGCAGGGGTACTTCGGCCCAGTTCCGGAATTCAAACCCCCAAAATGAGGTTCCCCATGCTTCGTTAAGTGCGTCGGTGGACTTATACTTTGCGAGCAACCAGTCTCGGAATGCTTTTTCACAGAATTCGCAGTAACAACGGGTCGTGTAATGGCAGCCAAATTCGTTATCAACCTGCCAGCCGATGATGGCGTCGAACCCGGCGTAGTGGCGGGCCATCTCCCGCACGATGGTCTCGCACAGGATTTGGTACGCTGGGGCGTTTTTGCAGCAGTGGCAGCGGGAGCCTGGGTTGCGGACGTGGCCGTGCTGGTCCTTTTGCAGGATGTCCGGGTAGCGTACAATTGCCCACTGAGGCGGTATGGCGGTGGGGGTACCGAGTACGGTTTTGATGCCGGCCTTGTTGAGCGATTCAATGACGGGGTCGAGCCAGTCAAATTTGAACCGCCCCTGGTCGGGTTGAAACTTGCACCAGGCAAACTCGCCCATCCTGACCACGTTGAAGCCGGCTTTTTGCATGAGTGGAATATGTTGTCGGGCTTGTTCGGGCGTCCAATGTTCAGGGTAGTAGCAGGCGCCGTAGTAAAACATGGTAAACCTCCGTCATTCAACCTTGTCGAGGATAACATTGCGGCGTCATGCGCGCCAAACGCCGCCAGACGAAAACAGGCATAATCTATAGATAGCCGATGTCTCAATGGTCCCAATGGTCCCATTAAAAACTGGAAAGATTGTTAACATGACGCGCCCAGCCGACCAGCCCCTAATGCCGATGTCTCGGGATGAGATGTCCGGGCTCGGCTGGGACGACCTGGACGTGTTGCTCGTGAGCGGCGACGCATACGTGGACCACCCGTCATTCGGGGCGGCCCTATTGGGGCGGTGGCTGATGCGCCACGGGTACCGCGTGGGCATCATTGCCCAGCCGCGGTGGGACAGCGCGCGCGACATCGAGGCGATGGGCCGGCCGCGGCTGTTTGCGGGAGTGACGGCGGGCGCCATCGATTCGATGCTGGCGCACTATACCGCGTTCAGGAAGAAACGCAGCGACGATGCGTACACGCCCGGCGGCAAATCCGGCGCGCGGCCGAATCACGCTACCATTGTTTACACGGGCCTCGTGCGTGCGGCGTTTCCCGGGCTGCCCGTGGCGATTGGCGGCATTGAAGCGTCGTTGCGCAGAGTCACCCACTATGACTTCTGGTCGGACAAGCTGCGCCGATCCATTTTGCTGGACAGCAAGGCCGACCTGCTCGTGTACGGCATGGGCGAGCGCGCCATTCTCGAGATCGCCCGGCGGATCGAGGCGATTCGGCCCGGTG
>JAPLKX010000576.1 GCA_026387845.1 Candidatus Hydrogenedentota bacterium
GTGCGGACTTAGAGGTCGCGGTGAAGACGACGAGTTCGGGGTTGTAGACTTCGATCTCGGGCCGGTCGAAGATCATTCCGGCGGTGATTTCACCCTGTCCCTTGTGGCTGTAGGAGAAGATGATGGACTCATCGCGGTTGAGCTTAAGGTGGCATCTTTTGAAGTTGAGGACGACATCGGTGACGTCCTCTTTAATTCCGGGTATGGCGGAGAACTCGTGCTGGATTCCCTCGAGCCGAATAGCGGTGACGGCGGCACCTTCGAGGGAAGCCAAGAGGACTCGTCGCAGTGCGTTTCCGATGGTGGTTCCGTACCCGCGCTCGAATGGTTCGACGGTGAACCGGGAGAAGCGGTCGGTGGCGTTTTCTTCTTTCTTGACCCACTTTGGGATCACGAAATCTTTTGCAATCATGGATCTAAGCCTTTCCAGTAGGGCCTGAACAATATAGTGTCGATATCGCGCACGGGTTTAGACGCGCCGTCTTTTTCGGGGCCTGCACCCGTTGTGCGGGATTTTAGTGACGTCTTTAATGAGAGTCACGTCGAGTCCGGCGGCCTGAATGGCTCTGATGGCGGATTCCCGTCCGGCGCCGGGCCCGTTGACGTAGACGCGAACTTCTCTCATCCCGGCTTCGCGAACTTTTTGAGCGGCCTGTTCGGCGGCCAACTGCGCGGCGAACGCGGTGCTTTTTCGAGAGCCGCTGAACCCGACCTGGCCGGCGCTGGACCAGGCGATGACATTACCCTGTACATCGCAGATGGAGATGATGGTGTTGTTAAAGGTGGCCAGGATGTTGACGATGCCGGTGGTGACGCTGACCGCGGACCTTCTTTTTTTTACGGCCTTGCCTTTTCGTTTTTCTTTCGCCACGCGCTAATCCTCCTTATTTCTTTTTGATGGTTGCCCGCCTTGGCCCTTTTCGGGTGCGAGCATTGGTATGGGTACGTTGACCGCGAGTGGGCAGGCCCCTTTTGTGGCGCATGCCGCGGTAACAGTTGATGTCCATAAGTCGTTTGACGTTTGAGGTGACCTCTCTTCGGAGGTCTCCTTCGACTTTGTAATCGTTTTCGACGACGCGGGACAGCTTGCTGACTTCCTCGTCGGTGAGGTCTCGGACCCGGCGGTCGGGGTTAACGCCGGCTTTGCCGAGGATTTCCCTGGCGCGGGTCGGCCCGATGCCGTAGATAGCCTGAATACCGACTTCGATACGTTTGTCGCGGGGCAGGTCTACGCCCACTACACGTGCCATTTGATGTTAGTCTCCTAAAAGTTTCGGGTCGGCGGGTTGTGCATGATGTGTTCAGCCTTGCCGCTGTTTGTGCTTGGGGTTTTCACAGATGACCCTGACGCGCCCGTGCCGTTTGACGATTTTGCACTTGTCACAGATTTTCTTTGTGGAACTTCGGACTTTCATATCCAACTCCGTAGTTTAAAATCGGGGCAGTAAACTCACTGCCGCGTTATTTGTAGCGGTACGTAATACGCCCGCGAGTAAGGTCGTAAGGCGACATTTCGAGTTTGACCCGGTCTCCCGGCAGGATTCGGATGAAGTTCATTCTCATTTTGCCGGAGATATGGGCGAGGATCATGTGCTTGTTCTTCAACTCAACGCGGAACATGGCGTTGGGAAGGGCTTCCACGACCGTGCCTTCGACTTCTATGGCCTCTTCTTTTTGCATTCTGCCTTTTTAACCGTTTGTCTAACCGTGCCGCCCGTGCATGAGAACTCCCTGCCCCCACGCCCGTTTTGGGGTGGTCGACAGGATCTCGGCGTTTTTCTGGCGCACCACGACGCTATGCTCGAAATGAGCGCTTGGTTTTCCGTCGGCGGTGACGGCGGTCCACATATCTTTGAGAACGCGGACGTCGGCTGTGCCGGCGTTAACCATGGGCTCGATCGCCAAAACCATTCCGGCCTTGAGCTTAGGGCCTCTTTCGCCGGAGACGAAGTTTGGGATCTGCGGGTCTTCGTGCATCTGGCGGCCGATGCCGTGGCCAACAAAGACGCGGACAACCGAGAATCCCTCGGCCTCGCAGGTTTCCTGAATGGCGCGGGACACCTCCTGGAGGTACACGCCGCTTCGTATGGTGGCAATGGCGGCGGCGAGTGCCTGGTCGGTGACGCGGATCAGCCGTTGTCGCAGGGAGTCGACGGGGCCGCAGGGTACGGTGATGGCGGCGTCTCCGTGGTAGCCTTTGTAGAGTGCCCCGACGTCGATGCTGACGATTTCGCCTTCATTGATCCTGCGGGCGCCTGGGATACCGTGCACGATAACGTCTTCGACGGAAATGCAAGTGGCCTTTGGGTAGCCGCGGTAGCCGAGGAACGAGGGAACAGCGTCTTTCCGGCGAATGAGGGCCTCGCCCAATTCGTCCAATTCGCCGGTGGTGACGCCGGGTAGCACGGCATCCGCGAGAGTCGCAAGCACTTCCGCAACAATTTGATTGGCTTCGCGCAGTATGTCGATTTCCCTTTCGGTACGAAGGGCAATCACGACTACGAAGCTCCCGCCGCGGAAACTAAGTCTTCAATTTTTTTAAACACGGCGTCTGGCGTGGACCCGGTTCCTGGCACGGTTTTCAACACGCCCTGACGGTCGTAATACTCGATAATGGGTTCGGTGATTTCGTGGTAGACCTTTAGCCGGTCTCGAACGGTTTCTTCCTTGTCGTCCTGCCGCTGGATGAGTGTTTCGCCGTCGAGGTCGCAGGTGTTGTTTTTTTTTGGCGGCTTGAACTTGAGGTTGTAGATGGCGCCGCATTTTGGGCACGACCTTCGAGCGGTGAGGCGACCGACGATCTCGGTGTCGGTGACATCGATGTTGATGGCGAGATCGACGTTTTCCGAGCGGGTGTGGAGGAGCCGCTGGAATTCTTCGGCCTGGGGCAGCGACCGGGGGAAGCCGTCGAGAATATATCCGTTTTTGCAGTCGGGCTTTGCGGTTCTGTCGGCGACGATGGCGCAGGTAAGTTGGTCGGGGATGAGCTGTCCGGAATCGAGGTAGCCCTTGACCTGGAGGCCGAGAGGGGTTCCCTCCCGCAGGTGCGCGCGAAATATGTCGCCGGTGGAGATGTGGGGCAGGGCATACTTTTCAGCCATTTGTTTGGCCTGGGTGCCTTTTCCCGCGCCGGGCGCGCCGAGCATTACGATTCTCAGTCCCATTGTCGACATCCTATCCTATAGTTACCCGCGCCTTGCGCGGATCCGTCTTCCGGCGCCGGCAAACCCGTCGTAACTGCGCATGATGAGGTGCTGTTCGATCTGCCGCACGGTATCGAGCGCCACGCCGACGAGGATGAGCAGGGTGGTGCCGCCGAAGAAGCTGAGCAGTGTGTGGCTGGGGTCGTTTACGCGCACGACGGCGGAGACGATATTGGGCAGCAGGGCGATGAGTGCGAGGAACAGGGAGCCCACGAGCGTGATCCGGTTCATGACTTTGTAGAGGTAATCGGCGGTAGCCCGCCCGGGCCGGACGCCCATGATGACGCCGCCGTACTTTTTCATGTTGTCGGCGATTTCGACGGGGTTGAAGGTGATGGCGGTGTAGAAGAACGAGAAGAAGATGATGAGTATGGCGTCGACCATGTTGTAGGCCAACCCGCCATACATGAAATGGCGGCTCATGAAATCACCGACAACCGGCACGGCATTCTGGAGCATCGAGGGCAGCATCATGATCGAACTGGCGAAGATGATGGGAATAACGCCGGCCTGGTTGACGCGGAGTGGTAGGTAGTTTCGCTGGCCGCCGTAGATCTTGCGCCCCTTAACCTGGCGGGGATACTGCACGGGGATCCTGCGCTGGCCGGTGGTGATGACGATGGCGGCGGCCACAACAATGACCATGAGGATCACCAGCATGCCGGCCTGAAGAACGCCCAACTGGTCGTTCCGGATCATGCGGAACATGAGGCCGATCGCGGCGGGCGCGCGGGAGATGATGCTGATGAAAATGATGAGGCTGATTCCGTTTCCGATGCCGGACTCGCTGATCTGTTCGCCGAGCCACATGATGAATGCGGTGCCGGTGGTGAACGAGAGGACGCACATCATGATGAAGCCGACGCCGGGTCGTGCAACGACTTCGGGCATGCCCTGAAGCATGACGGCGATGGCGATGGACTGAATGATGCAGAGCCCAATGGTGCCGTACCGGGTGTACTCGGTGATCTTTTTCTGTCCTTCGTGTCCGGTTTTAGAGAGTTTTTCGAGGGACGGAATGACGGGGATCAGGAGGGAGACGATAATGGAAGCGCTGATGTAGGGCATGATGCCGAGCGCGAACACGGTGGCCTGGCTGAACGCGCCGCCGCTGAACAAGTCGTAGAACCCGAGAATTCCGCCACGGCCGAACTGGTCAGCGAGTTTCGAGCCGTCGATGCCGGGTGTTGGGACGTAGCAGCCTAGCCGGTAAATGGCCACCATAATAAGGGTGAACAAGAGCCGGCGTTTGAGTTCCGGGATTTTAAATGCGTTCCGGAACGCTTCAATAGGTTGAGCCACCTAACTAATCCTCCTGGGCGATTTTTTTGCTTGAGTTTTCGGGTATTTCAATGAGTTTAACGGATCCGCCCGCGGCTTCGATTTTTGCGCGTGCGGATGCGGTGACGGCGTGGGCGCGTACGGTGAATTTCTTGGTGATTTCGCCGCGGCCGAGAATTTTAACGCCGCCCCTGCGGAAGTCAACGAGGCCTTTTTCGCCGAGTATATCGGGGGCGACTTCGGCGCCGGCTTCGAACGCGGCGTCGAGCGTGTCGACGTTGACGATGGCGAGGGGGAACCGGTCCTGGTGGTTGAAACCGCGCTTTGGCATTCTGCGGTGAAGGGGCATCTGGCCGCCTTCAAACCCGCGGACCTTGGTGTAGCCGGCGCGTGCCTTCTGTCCTTTGTGGCCTTTTCCGGAGGTTTTTCCGGTGCCGGAACTTGGCCCGCGGCCGATGCGCTTGCGTTTTTTTCGCGCCGCGGCCGCGTTATTCAGCGAACTTGAATCCATTCCCATGCGTTACCTCTTTCATCGCGCCGGAACCAAGCCGGCGCGCATGCTAAACCCAAACCGCCACGCGGTGCTTTACAAGACTTCGGACACATCCAATCCGCGCCGTGCCGCGAGCGCCTCGGCGGTCTTTAACTGGCTGAGTCCGTTGAGCGTTGCCCAAACGACGTTGGTTGCGTTGTTTGAACCCAGGCACTTGGTGAGTATGTTCTGATATCCGGCGGCTTCAAGGACGGCGCGAACGGGCCCGCCGGCCACGACGCCGGTGCCCAGTGAAGCGGGCTTCAACAGGACGCGGGCGGCATCGGCCCGGCCCACGACCTCGTGGGGGATGGTGGTGCTGACAATAGGCACGGATATCATGGCTTTTTTTGCGCGCTCGATGGCCTTGCGGATGGCCTCGGGGACTTCCAGGGCCTTGCCCATGGCGGCCCCGACGCGGCCGGCGCCGTCGCCGACGACGACGATCGCGCTGAAGCTAAACCGCCTTCCGCCTTTGACGACCTTGGCGACGCGGTTGATTTTGACGACGTGCTCGATGAATTCGCTCTGTTCGGCTCTTTCGCGGCGATCGCCTCGTGGCTCGCGTCTGGTTCGTTCAGTACTCAATCTTATTCTCCTAGAATTGCAGTCCCGCCTCGCGCGCGGCGTCGGCGAGAGCCTTGACCCGTCCGTGGAACAGCCGTCCGTTGCGGTCGAAACACACTTTTTGGATACCTTTTTCGCGAGCGCGCTCGGCGAAGGCTTTTCCGACGGCCTTTGCGCCTTCGATGGAGCCGCCGGGGATCTTGAGAGCGACTGAGGAGGCGGCGACTATCGTGGCGCCGCTGTCGTCGTCGACGGCCTGTGCATAGATGTGCTTGATCGACCTGAACACGGTGACGCGAGGGCGGATTGCGGTGCCGGCGATGGTTTTGCGGACGCGTTTTTTGCGTCGTTCCAACAGCACCCTCTCGTGACTCTTCTTGGCCATAATCGAACTCCTCAACGCGCGGCTTGTGGGGCCGGCGCTCGTGTTATTTTACTTTGCCCCGGCTTTGCCGACCTTTCGCCGGATGCGCTCATTGTCGTAGCGAATGCCTTTCCCTTTGTAGGGTTCGGGTTTTCGCCAGGTCCGCACGTCTGCGGCGGTCTGCCCGACGAGTTCTTTGTCAATCCCGGCGATTTTAATGGTAGCGGGATCGGGCGTGGCAAAGGCGATTCCGGCGGGGGCCTCGACCAGAATGGGGTGGCTGTAGCCGAGGGACAGGTTGAGCGACTTTCCCTGCATGGACGCGCGATATCCGACGCCTTCTACTTTTAACGTTTTTTCGAAGCCGGTGGTAACACCGGTGATCATATTTTGTACGAGTGCGCGGGTGAGCCCGTGGAGCGCGCGGTCCTCGCCCTTATCGTTTTTTCGGGCGACGGCGACCTCGTTCGGTCCGACAGTGATTGTCACATCCGGATGAAACTCCCGCTCGAGCGCGCCTTTGGGGCCGGTGACCTTAAGTCGGCGGCCGGCGAGTTCGCACTTGACTTTAGCGGGGTCAAACGGGACCGGCAGTTTTCCTATTCGGGACACGACGTTTATCCTCTCTATCTCAATCTTCTTGCTTTATCACATACATCGCCCGGCGTACCGGGCGCATGTTTACCAGACTTCACAGATGATTTCGCCGCCGACCTTTGCGGCCCTGGCCTGTTTTGCGGTCATAACGCCCTGGGGCGTACTGACGATGGTGATTCCCAATCCGCTTCGTACGGGCCGGATTTCACGGGCGGAACTGTGTACGCGGAGGCTGGGCCTGGAAATCCTGCGCAATCCCTGTATGACGGGCGTGTTGTCCGGCGCGTACTTGAGGGTAACCCGCAACTGGGCATGGGGCTTCTGGACTTCGTCGGTGAGGGTATAATCGCGTATGAAGCCTTCTTTTTTGAGGACGGCGCAGATGTTTTCCTTGACACGGGACGCGGGGATATCGACGGTGGTGCGTCCGGTCTTTGCGGCATTTCGCAAGCGGGTCAACAAATCGGCAATTGGATCGCTCATTGACATTAGGTCACCCTTCTACCAGCTTGATTTGGTTACGCCGGGGAGTTTTCCCTCGAGGGCCAGGGTCCGGAAGCAGATGCGGCAAATCTGGAACTTCCCCATGTAGGCGCGTGGCCGGCCGCACAGGCGGCAGCGGTGATAGGCCCTTACGGCGAATTTCGGCGTACTTTTGCATTTGTTAATCAGTGACTTTTTAGCCACGACGTCCTCCCAATTTTTCTAAACCAGCCGGAACCATCCCGGCCGACTGTACTGATGTTTTGCTGCTGTTACGCACGGAACGGCATTCCAAATTTTTTAAGCAGTTCACGGCTTTCCTCAATGGAGCCGGCTTTTGAAATCACGAAGGTGATGTTCATCCCGCGCACTTTAGCGACGGAGTCGAGGGACACTTCGGGGAAGATGGTCTGTTCGCGGAGGCCGAGCGTGTAGTTTCCGACCTTGTCGAAGCTGTTTGGCGCAAGGCCGCGGAAGTCGCGGATACGGGGAATAACGATGTTGACGAGCCGGTCGAGGAACTCGTACATGCGGTCGCCGCGGAGCGTGACCATGCAGGCGATTTTTGCGCCGGCGCGTACCTTGAACCCGGCGATGGATCGTTTAGCGAGCCGGATGCTTGGCTTCTGGCCGGTGAGCAGGGCGAGTTCGCTCATGGCGGCTTCGAGGAGCCGCGGTTCGGCCTGTCCGTCGCCGACGCCCATATTGACGACGATTTTTTCGAGTTTAGGGACCTGCATGACGTTTTTATAATGGAACTGTTGTTCCATTTCGGTCCGGATGGCCGTGTTGTAACGTTGTTTCAATCTAGCCGGCACAGTAGTACCACTCCCAGTCGTTTATGCTAATCGTTCAGGGTCTCGTTGTTGATTTTGTAAGTTCGTACGCGGGTTCCGTCTTCGAGGCGGCGCATGATGATCCGGGATGGTGCGCTTGCCGCCTCGCACCAGGGCATGACGTTGGACATATGTATGGGGGCTTCCTTCTCGACGATTCCACCCTGCTGGTTTCGGCTGGTGGGCTTGGTGTGGCGCTTGATGATGTTGATGCCTTCAACCAGCACGCGATGGTCTTTGGGGAAGACGCGGAGTACTCTGCCCCTGCGGCCCTTGTATTTGCCCGAGATGACGAGCACGGTGTCGTTTTTTCGAATGTTCATCGTTCAATCCTCGGCGCGCACCAGCGCGCGGAACAAATCCTTTCCTGGTTTAAACCACTTCCGGGGCAAGCGAAATGATGCGCATGAAGCCTTTTTCGCGCAGTTCGCGCGGCACGGGCCCGAAAATGCGGGTGCCTCTCGGCTCCATCTGGTTGTTAATGAGCACGGCGGCATTGGAATCGAACCGGATCACGGTTCCGTCAGGCCGCTGGGTATCCTGGCGGGTCCTGACGACGACCGCCTTAACGACGTCGCCCTTTTTGATAGCGGTGTTAGGAAGGGCTTCCTTGACGCTGGCGGTGATGATGTCGCCGACGTGGGCGTACCGGCGTTTGGATCCGCCCATCACCTGGATGCATCGAATCCTTCGCGCGCCGGAGTTGTCGGCGACTTCGAGATTGGTGTAAATCTGGATCATTTCGCAATTCCTTCTGCCGGGCTCGAGCGGCTGGCTTGGCTAGTCCGCCCGTTTAACTATTTCGACGAGTCGCCACCGTTTGGTTTTGCTAAGGGGCCTCGTTTCGCGTATTCGGACGAGGTCTCCGACTTTGCAGGAGTTTTCTTTGTCGTGGGCCTTGAATTTTTTGGTGCGTTTGGTGGCCTTTTTATACAAGGGGTGCTCGACGAGCCGGGTGACGGAGACGGTGATGGTTTTATCCATGGCCTGGCTGGTGACGAGCCCCACGCGCTCTTTTGGGTTTCCGCGTTCCTGTTGTTCCATACCTACTTTTTCCCTTTCGCGTCGCCGATTTCGCGCTGGCGGAGTATGGTCCTTATCCGGGCGACATCGCGGCGTGCGTTTCTGGCGCCGCGGACGTTATCGACGACGCCGGAGGACATCTGCATGCGGAACGCCCACAGCGCCTCGTTTCGTTCTTTTAGTTGCTGTTGGAGCTCATCGCTCGTCAACTCGCGTATATCTTTAGCTTTCACGTCGATCTCCTGTGGCCGCTAAGCACGCTTAACAAACATGGTTGCGATGGGGAACTTGTGCCCGGCGAGGCGCATGGCTTCGCGGGCGAGTTGTTCGGTGACGCCTTCGATTTCAAACATGACCCTGCCGGGTTTCACGACGGCGACCCACATTTCGGGTGCGCCTTTTCCTTTGCCCATTCGGGTTTCGGCGGGTTTTTTGGTATAGGGCTTGTCGGGGAAAACGCGGATCCAGATTTTACCGCCGCGCTTGATGTGGCGCGTGAGTGCGACACGCGCGGCTTCGATCTGGCGGGCGGTGACCCATCCGCATTCCATGGCTTTCAACCCGTACTCGCCGAAGTCAACCTTTGCGGCGCCCTTGCTGAACCCGGACCGGCGTCCGCGGTGTTGCTTGCGAAATTTGACTCGTTTGGGCATTAACATGACGTTACTTCTCCATTCGTCTCAGGCATGTTTATCGCTGCCTTGGTCCGCGTTCGCCGCGTTCGCCGCGTTCGCGATCGCCGCCGCCGCGCCGCCGCGTGCCGGGCATTTCATCGCCAATGGCCGCTGCAAACTTATTGGTGCTGACTTCGCCGTGATAGATCCAGCATTTGACGCCGATGCATCCGTAGGTGGTGTGGCTGATGGCGAACCCGTAGTCGATGTCCGCGCGCAGGGTGTGGAGCGGTACGCTTCCTTCGTGAGCGGGCTCGGTCCGGGCGATTTCGGCGCCGTTCAACCGGCCGGACACGCGGAGCTTGATGCCTTTTGCGCCGAGCCGCATGGTGTTCTGGATAGCCTTTTTCATGGCGCGGCGGAACGAGATACGGCGCTGCAACTGCTGTGCGATGCCTTCGGCGACGAGTTGTGCGCTCATTTCGGGGCTGAGCACTTCATGGATGTTGATCAGGAGCTCGCGGCCGGTGAGTTTTTCGAGTTCGAACCGGAGCTTGTCGACCTCGGCGCCGCGCTGGCCGATGACGAGCCCGGGCCGAGCGGTGTGGATGTGGACCTTGGCTTTACGTCCTGCGCGTTCGATGTCGATTTTGGCGACGCCGGTGTTGTAGAGGCGCTTTTTGATGTAATCGCGCAGCGTCAGGTCTTCATGAAGTAATTCGGCGTAATCCCGGCCGGCGTACCAGACGGAACTCCAGTTTCTGATGACGCCGAGCCTGAACCCGTTAGGATGAACCTTTTGACCCACGATAATCTCCTCTTTTATTTATTTACTTGGGCGGACTTGTCCGCGATGGTCAGGGTGACGTGGCTGGATCTTTTTCGGATTCGCGTAGCCCTTCCACGAGGCTGAGGCTGGAATTTTTTCAGCGTCGGCCCTTCATCCACATAGACTTTAGTAACAATCATGTCATCGGTATTGATACGTTCGCGCCGTTCGGCTGCGGCGCTTTCGGCGTTGGCGACGGCCGATTCGAGCACCTTGCCGACGATGGGCGCGCCGCGCTTGACGGTATAGAGCAGGATGGATCTAGCCTCGCCGACGGTTTTCCCTCGGATGAGATTGACGACCAGCCGCATTTTCCGCGGCGCGATCCGCAACCATTTTGCTCGAGCTATAGCAGCCGCCATTTCCTAATCTCCTGTTTCCAGGTGCGCATGGCACGCCCTGGTTACTTCGTTGTTGTCGCTTTCTTTCCGCCGGGATGGCCTCGGAACGTTCTGGTGGGCGCGAACTCACCGAGCTTGTGGCCCACCATGTTTTCAGTGACGAACACGGGGATGAACTTTTGGCCGTTGTGCACGGCGATAGTCAGGCTGACCATGTCGGGGATGACGGTGGATCGTCTTGACCATGTGCGAATGACGCGCCGATCGCCGCTGGCGATTTGCGCGCGGATTTTGTCGAGCAGATGACCATCTACGAATGGGCCTTTAGTTACCGACCGTGGCACAGTTCCGTTCTCCTTTAAATCTTAGGCGTTTCGCCGCCTGATAATGTATTGGTTGGACAACTTCTTTTCCTTGCGAGTCTTGTGGCCTTTTGTCGAGATACCCCATGGTGTGCAGGGGTGGCGCCCGCCGGACGTTCTTCCTTCGCCGCCGCCGTGCGGGTGGTCGACGGGATTCATTGCGACGCCGCGGACCTTAGGCCGTTTCCCGAGCCATCGGTTTCGGCCGGCCTTGCCGATGCTGACGTTGACGTGGTCTTCGTTGCCGACCTGGCCAATGGTAGCGCGGCAATCGAGGGGCACGCGCCGCATCTCGCCGGACGGAAGCCGCAGGGCGGCGAACTTGCCTTCCTTGGCGAGAAGCTGGCAACCGAGCCCGGCAGCGCGGGCCAATTGGCCGCCCTTTCCGGGTGTCATTTCGACGTTGTGGACGACGGTGCCGAGCGGGATGTTTTTAAGGGGCAGCGAGTTCCCGACCTGGTAATCGGCGGTGGGCCCGCTGTTGATGGTCATTCCAACGGTGAGTTGGGATGGGGCGACGATGTAGCGTTTTTCGCCGTCGGCGTAAACGACGAGCGCGATGTTTGCGGAGCGGTTTGGGTCGTACTCGATGGCGGCGACCTTTCCGGGGATGCCGTCTTTTTCGCGGCGGAAATCGACGATCCGATACTGCCGCTTATGTCCACCGCCGCGCCGGCGCATGGTGACGTGTCCGTGGTTGTTTCGGCCGGCCTTGCTCGGGTTTGGCTCGAGCAGAGCTTTTTCGGGGGCCTTGTCGGTGAGGCCGGACATGTCCACGCTGCTCATGAAGCGGCGGGAAGGCGATGTGGGCTTATATTTCTTAATGGGCATCTCTCAAACTCCCTAGATAATCTCTATGGTGTCGCCTTTTCGCAATTTGACAATGGCCTTTTTCCAAGCGGGCCGGAACCCGGGCCGGGATCTTCCGCGGCGGCCGCTTTGCTTTCCGTCGTAGTTCATGGTGTTGACGGACTCGACTTTGACGTTGAACAGTTTTTCGATAGCGTCCTGAATTTGTCGTTTGTTGGCCTTGGGGTCGACCTTGAAGGTGTAGTGCTGCTTGGTGTCTCGCTGGAGTGTGGACTCTTCGGTGAGCAGGGGCGCCTTGATGATGTAGTTGGGGTTCATGTTCATGAGAGCCGTCCTTCAAGCGACGCCACGGCATCGCGTACAAGCACCACGCGATGAGCGTTGAGCACATCGAGCGCGTTGAGTTCCGCGGCGGTTTTAATGTCGATCTTGGCGAGGTTTCGCGAGGAAAGCATGACGTTTTTGTTGACCGCCGGGGTGACAAACAGGGTTCGTTTGTGGTCGGGCGAAATGAGTTGCATCATTTCGGCGAACCGTTTGGTTTTGGGGACGTCGAGCGCGAGGGAATCGAGCACGAGCAGGGCGTCGTCTCTGACGCGAGCGCTGAGCACGCTGCGGAGCGCGCTGCGTTTTGTTCGTGCGGCGACGTTCTGGCGATATCCGCGCCGCTGCGGGCCGAACACGGTGCCGCCGCCTTTCATTTGGGGTTCCCTGCTGCTTCCCTGTCGTGCGCGGCCGGTTCCTTTTTGCCGGAACGGTTTTACGCCGCCGCCGCTGACCATGGATCGGTCTTTGGTCTGGGCGTTCCCCTGCCGCCTGGCATTCATGAGTGCGACGGCGACTTCATGTACGAGGGTATCGTTTGGTTCGACGTCAAATACGGCGGGGTTGAGTTGAATGGGCTCAAGCTCTCTGCCGTCCATTGTATAGACTTTTGCGGTAGCCATGGTTATTTGGCCCCTTTCTTGGCGCCCGCGGTTGCCGCCGCTTTCACGCTCTTCTTCACCGTCACAAGCCCTCCGGGCGCGCCGGGTATTGCGCCGCGCACGACCAGGAGGTTTTTGGCGGCGTCGACGTCGACGACTTCTAGGTTTTGCGTGGTGACGTGTATGCTTCCCATGTGGCCGGGCATTGTTTTTCCCTTGATGACATGACCGGGATCGGCGCTCTGCCCTATGGAACCGGGGGCGCGGTGGAAGTTGGAACCGTGGGTGGCGGGCCCGCCTTTCCAGTGGTGTCGTTTGATGCCGCCTGCGAACCCTTTTCCCTTCGAGGTTCCGCTGACGTCGACGATATCGCCGGTCTGGAAAATGTCGACGCGGACCTCGTCGCCGGGTTTGAGTTCGCTGGTTTTATCGACTCGGAACTCGCGGAGTGCGCGCTTGGGAGCGACCCCGTTTTTTTGGAAGTGGCCGCGCAGGGGTTTGGTGAGCCGGCGTTCGCTGACTTCGCCAAACCCGAGTTGGACGGAATCGTAGCCCTCGTTGTCCTGCCGCTTTCGCTGGACCACGGTGCAGGGACCTGCTTCGAGGACAGTGACCTCGACCCATCGTCCGTCTTCGGTGAAGATGCGGGTCATGCCCAGCTTCTTTCCCAATAGTCCGTTTAACATCGTTAGCAATCCTTTACAGCGGAACGCGCCTTGGGCGCGCGCCTAGCGCCGACGCCGCCCACGGCGGCCGCCTATTGCTTAATCTCCACGTCCACACCAGCCGGCAAATCCAGTTTCATGAGGGCGTCCACGGTTTGCGCCGTCGGGTTGATGATGTCGAGGAGGCGCTTGTGGGTGCGGATTTCAAACTGCTCCCGCGACTTTTTGTCGACGTGAGGCGAGCGATTGACAGTATATTTGGACAAGGCGGTGGGCAACGGGATGGGCCCGTTGATTCCCGCGCCGGTACGCTGTGCGGCGGCGACGATCTCCTGGGTAGACTGATCGAGCAGGCGGTGATCGTACGCCCTGAGTTTGATTCGAATCTTGTAGTTGTCGGCCATTGGCCTTTTCTCCTAAAGCCGCCCGTTGGGCGGAAAATAACTATTCGAGTATCTTGGTTACGACGCCTGCGCCGACGGTCCGGCCGCCTTCGCGGATGGCGAACCGGAGGTTTTCGTTCATGGCGATGGGGGTGATCAGTTCGCCGCGCATCTTGATGTTGTCGCCCGGCATGACCATCTCGACGCCTTCGGGCAGGAAAATCTGGCCGGTGACGTCGGTGGTGCGGAAGTAGAACTGGGGCCGGTACCCGTTGAAGAACGGGGTGTGCCTGCCGCCTTCTTCCTTGGTCAGGACGTAGACTTCGCTCTCAAACTTGGTGTGGGGCGTGATCGACCCGGGCTTGGCCACGACCATCCCGCGCTCGACCATTTCGCGGTCGATCCCGCGAAGCAACAGGCCCACGTTGTCGCCGGCCTGGCCTTCGTCCATCATCTTGCGGAACATCTCGACGCCCGTGACGACCGTGTCGCGCATCTCGCTCTTGATCCCGACGAGTTGGACCTTGTCGCCGACGTGGATGGTGCCCGAGTTGATGGCGCCGGTGACCACGGTTCCGCGGCCGGTGATCGTGAACACGTCTTCGATCGGCATCAGGAAGTCTTTGTCGAGCGCCCGCACCGGCGTGGGGATGAACGAGTCGACCGCGTCGAGCAACTTGATGACGGATTCTTCGCCCAGCTTGGGGTCGCCGCCTTCCATGGCGATCCGGGCGGACCCGCGGATGACGGGGGTGTCGTCGCCGGGGAACTCGTATTTGTTGAGGAGTTCGCGCACCTCGAGTTCGACGAGATCCAGCAGTTCGGGGTCGTCGACGAGGTCGATCTTGTTGAGGTAGACGACCATGGCGGGTACGTTGACCTGGCGGGCCAGGAGGATGTGCTCGCGGGTCTGTGCCATGGGCCCGTAGTCTGCGGCGACCACGAGGATCGCGCCGTCCATCTGCGCGGCGCCGGTGATCATGTTTTTGATGTAGTCGGCATGGCCGGGGCAGTCGACGTGGGCGTAATGGCGCTTTTCGGTCTGGTGTTCGACGTGTGCGATGGCGATGGTGATGCCTCTTTCCCGCTCTTCGGGCGCCTTGTCGATCTGATCGAATTCCATCACCTCGGCCAGATTCTTCTTGGCCAGCACCTTGGTAATCGCGCTGGTTAACGTCGTTTTGCCATGGTCGACGTGGCCGATGGTGCCGACGTTGACGTGCGGCTTGGTTCGTTCAAACTTTGCCTTGGCCATACTAGTCTCCTCTAACCTAATAGATCAGGTATCGCCGCGTTTTTCCGCGGATGGCGGCCCGCGGTGTTGCCGCGGTGAGCCTTAAATCATTCTGTATACAACTTTTCGAACCGGTACGAGCTTCCGGTGGCTTCCATGATCTGGTTTGACACGTTCGCCGGAACTTCTTCGTACTGGGCAAATTCCATGTTATACGACGCCCGCCCCTGCGTCCTGGAGCGGATGTCGTTGGCATAGCCGAACATTTCCGCGAGAGGCACGAGGGCGTGAATCCTCTGGAGCCCGCCGATCTGGTCCATGCCGGTGAGCCTTCCGCGTCGTCGCGTGACATCGTTGACGACGTCGCCGATGTACTCTTCGGGGCATACGACCTCGATGCGCATCACGGGCTCGATCAGTACGGGCTTAGCCCTGGGGATGGCCTCTTTAACGGCCATGGAGGCGGCAGTCTGGAACGCGAGGTCGGATGAGTCGACCTCGTGGAAGGATCCGTCGAGTAGCTCGACGTGCACGTCCACGGTCGGGTATCCGGAAGCGATTCCGCTTTCGAGCGCTTCGCGCGCCCCGCGTTCGACGGCCGGTACAAACTACTTAGGCACCGAACCGCCCACAGTCAAATCTTCAAATGTAAAATGCGAGTTTTGCTCGCCAGGCGACACCGCGAGTACGACGTGGCCGTACTGGCCGCGCCCGCCGGTCTGTCGCACGAACTTATGCTCGGCCTCGGCCCGCTGCCGGATGGTTTCGCGGTAGGCCACCATGGGCTTACCGACGTTGGCGTGCACGTTAAACTCACGCCGCATCCGGTCGATCAGGATCTCGAGGTGCAACTCGCCCATCCCGGCGATGATGGTCTGTCCCGTTTCTTCGTTGGTCCGCACAACGAATGTGGGGTCCTCATCGCTGAGCCTTCGCAGAGCGTCCGACAGCCTGTCCTGGTCGGCCTTAGTGCGGGGCTCGATGGCGATATGCACCACGGGGTCCGGAAACTGCACGCTCATCAGCACAATCGGGTGTTTTGGGTCGCACAACGTATCGCCGGTCGTGGTGTTTTTTGTGCCGATGACGGCTCCGATATCGCCCGCGCGGAACTCCTCGAGGTCGTGCCGTTCGTCGGCGTGCATTTCGAGCAGCCGTCCCAGCCGTTCTTTCCGGCCGGTCCTCGTGTTCAGGACCATCTGACCGGCCTTGACGACACCGGCATACACCCTGACGAAGGTGAGCCTTCCGACGTGCTGGTCGGTAAGGACCTTGAACGCGAGTGCGGTAAACGGCGCGTCGTCATCGGTTACACGCTCGACCTCTCGGCCGGGCCTGTCGGGGTCAGTACCCACGACGGGCGGAATCTCGTTTGGCGCAGGCAGATAGTCTATGACGGCGTCCAGCAAGAGGCGAATGCCCTTGTTTTTCAGGGCGGCCCCGCACAGGACCGGGCATAAATGACTGCCAATTGTGCCTTTACGGATAGCGGCGACGAGCTCGGCCTCGGAGACTTCGAGTTCATGGACGTATTTTCCCATGACGGTTTCGTCGACTTCTGCGGCGGCTTCGAGCAGGTCATGTCGGGCTTGTTCGGCCTTTTGGCGGTATGCCGAGGGAATTTCTGAAATAATCAGTTCATTATCCACGGCATCACTGGACCAATAGACGGCGCGCATCCGGACGAGATCAACCACCCCGGTAAAGGTGTCTTCGGCCCCGATAGGTATCTGCACGGGCGCCGCGACCGCGCCAAGGCGATCGCGCATGCTTTGTACGGCGCGGTCGAAATCCGCGCCGACACGGTCCATTTTGTTTACAAAGGCGATACGGGGAACATGGTAGCGGTCGGCTTGCCGCCAAACGGTTTCAGACTGGGGTTGAACACCCGCGACCGCACAGAATACGGCCACGGCCCCGTCCAGGACCCTGAGGCTCCGCTCGACTTCAGCGGTGAAGTCGACGTGGCCGGGCGTGTCAATGATATTGATACGATGTCCGTGCCATTCGCAGGCGGTTGCCGCGGAGGTGATGGTAATGCCGCGCTCCCGTTCTTGGACCATGTAATCCATAGTCGCCGTACCGTCATGGACTTCGCCCACGCGGTGCACCCGACCGGAGTAGTACAAGACGCGTTCGGTAACGGTGGTCTTGCCGGCGTCGATGTGGGCCATGATGCCGATGTTGCGAGTTCTTTCAAGCGGATAGCGACGAGACATACGGGAAATCCTTCCGGCGACTTACAGCGAGAGCCCGAGCAAGCGCTTAGTAGCGCTTGCCCCTGAGGGGCTTGCAATGTATGTCGTCATCCTTATCATTTTGATCTCGTTTTTATCCGCCCGGCAACCCGGGCCCAACGCTCGATTTTGACTCGATTCAACTATATGAGGCGCCCCGGCGCTCAGCCGCCGGTTGCGTCTTTTGAGCTAAAGTAAGTCTTCAAATGGACTTACGCGCAACCTAGTCACTAAAACTTTAGAATCTGAAATGGGCGAACGCCTTGTTTGCTTCGGCCATTTTATGAGTATCTTCACGCCGTTTGATGGTCGAGCCCTGGCCGTTGTAGCAGTCGAGTATTTCGCCGGCCAGGCGTTCTTCCATGGTTTTTTCACCGCGCTTACGTGCGAACTCGATAATCCATCGGAACGCGAGTGCAGTGCGCAACGCGGGCACGATCTCGATGGGCACCTGGTAGGTAGCGCCACCGACGCGTCGCGACTTGACTTGGAGCACGGGCTTGGAGTTGTCGACGGCGGTGGTGAACACCTGGAGCGGGTCTTCGCCGGGCTTCTTTGTCTTAAGGATGTCGAGCGCGCCGTAGACGATAGCTTCGGCGATGCTTTTTTTCCCGCGCTGCATGACGGTGTTGATGAACTTGGCCAACAGCACGCTGTTGAACTTTGGGTCAACCAGCGGCTCGCGTTTTGGGACTTCACGTCTTCTCATTATGTTTACCGTT
>JAPLKX010000025.1 GCA_026387845.1 Candidatus Hydrogenedentota bacterium
CGCGGAAAAAGCCATCACGGAAGCCCTGCAACGCAACCGGGCCATTATCGACGTCATGCCCGATTCCATGGTGCGGATCTCCCGCGACGGCACGATCCTCGATTTCAAGCTCGACACGCAGTACGAAACTGAACTGTGGCACAAAAAGGGGTTCTTAAACGCCTCCATTTACGACGTGATGGAAGAATCCGTCGCCCGCACCGGAATGATGTACATCCAGCGCACGCTCGAAACCAACACCATGCAGGTCTTTGAATATCAGAGCGTCGGCATTACAACCGGACTGCCCCGCGATCACGAGGTCCGCATGGTGGTTTGCGGGCAGGACGAAGTCATGACCATCACCCGCGATATCACCGAGCAAAAAGTCGCCGAAAAAGCCCTCCGCGAAAGCGAAGAACGGTACCGCGAACTGTTCGAGAACGCCAATGACGTCATCTACACCCACGACCTCGACGGCCGGTTCACCTCGCTCAACAAGGCCGGCGAGCGGCTCAGCGGGTATACGCGCGAAGAAGCCGTCCAGATGGACGTGCTCAGCGTGATCGCGCCCGAATACGTCCAGCGCGCCGCCGAGATGATCGCCAGCAAGCTCGACAGCGAAGACCCCACCCAGTACGAACTCGAAATCATCATCAAAGACAACCGCCGCGTCTTGCTCGAGGTCAGCACGCGCATCATCTACAAAGACGGCCTCCCCAATTCCATCCAGGGAATCGCACGCGACATCACCGAGCGGCGAAAGGCCGAAGAAGACCGGAAACGTCTCGAAGCCCAAATCCAGCACGCACAAAAGCTCGAAGGGCTCGGCGTGCTCGCCGGCGGGATCGCCCACGATTTCAACAACCTCCTGGTGGGCATGATGGGCTACGCCGGCCTCGCCCTCACGAAGCTCACCCCCGAATCCGTCGCCTACGGGTACGTCGAGCGAATCGAAGCCACCGCACAGCGGGCCGCCGAACTCACCAACCAACTCCTCGCCTACTCCGGAAAAAGCACCTTCATCATCCGGCCGCTCAACCTCTCGACACTCGCCGTCGAAATGGGCAGGCTGCTCAGCGCCAGCATTTCCAAAAAAGCCATACTCAAATACAACTGCAGCCCAGACCTTCCGCTCATCCACGGCGATGCCGCGCAGCTCCACCAGGTTATCATGAACCTCATCACAAACGCGTCCGACGCCATCGGCGACGAGCCCGGCGTCATCAGCATCAGCACCCGCACCATCAAGGCCGACCGGACCTACCTCTCCAAAACGTTCCTCAACGACAACCTCGGCGATGGCCTCTACGTCTGCCTCGAAGTATCCGATACCGGGTGCGGAATGGACGCCACCACGCTCCAGCGCATCTTTGACCCGTTCTTCACCACGAAGTTCGCCGGCCGCGGGCTCGGGCTTGCCGCCGTCCTCGGCATTGTCAGAGGGCACAAAGGCGCAATCAAGGTCTACAGCGAACCCAGCAACGGCACCACCTTCAAAATCCTCTTCCCCGCCACCGCCTTCGATGCCGACGGCGCCGATGGCGAATCCGGCGACGCCGCGCGCGCCAAAAACGTGCTCGCCGGCTGGCAAGGCTCCGGCACGCTCCTCGTCGCCGACGACGAAACCACCGCCCGCCAAGTCGCTAAAGACGCACTCGAAACCTACGGGTTCAAAGTCATCGGAGCCGTCAACGGAAAAGAAGCCGTCGAGATGTTCCAGCAACACCAGGACGAGATCGTAGCGGTGCTACTCGACCTCATGATGCCCGTCATGAGCGGCGAAGAAGCCT
>JAPLKX010000209.1 GCA_026387845.1 Candidatus Hydrogenedentota bacterium
AGCAGGCGGCAGGCTGTAGGGAGAAGAGAAAGACAATTTGAGATTTGAGATTTGAGATTTGAGATGGGACGGACGAGGAGAAGGCTGTAGGCTGTAGGCTGTAGGCTGTTGGAACTGCGGATTGCGGATTGGGGGCGGCAAGGGTTGTGGGAGGGACGGTCGCGCGGGAGCGCGACCCCACCGTGCGCGACCCCACCGCATTGCGCTCACCGCGTTGCCGCACGGGGTTGGGCTGTTTTTTGTGACGGACATGAAACAACAACCTTTGGCCAATAAGCCTAGAGGCCGCCAAAAACCTCAGGGACCTATAGAAGTTTACCTTTTTGGGGTGGTTAAAAAAAAGTTTGGGCCGCGGTTGATCGCGGCCCGGGGGATTTTTGGATGGTTGGTTACTTGGCGGGACGTCCCCAGACTTCGACTTCGATCATGTGGTTCATGTCGTTTGAGGTGTTTCCGTTGGAGTACAGGCGTACGTAGCGTCCTTTGGCGGGCAGTCCCTTGACTTTTGCGTCGATGAGTTTTCCTTCGTTGGTTTCGATGTAGTCAAAGTTTTTGCCGATGCCGAGCTTTGCGGTGTTGTCGTGGTCGTTGTTGAAGATTTCGGTGTATTTGATGAAATCTTTGTCGTCGGACACCCGTGCGATGACGTCGCGGTATAGGCGGGCCTGGGAGTGGTAGTGCCATGCGACGACGGCGAATATTTCCTGTGGCGAGCCGAGGTCGATCTGGACCCATTGTACGCCGGGCCCGAATTCGACGAAGCTTCCGTCGGCGCCTTCTTTGTCGGCGTCGGTGATCATTTCGAGTTCGCCGATGATGGGTTCTTCGTCGCTTGCGGAGACGGGTTTTCCGGCGGCGAGGTTGGTGAGGCCTTCGGGGACGATGAATGCGGGGCGTTTTTTCCCGGTGTCGGGGTCGAGGTTGTCGGAGACGATGTTTTTGGGTGTTCCGACGAACATGGGCTTGGGCAGGTCGAGCTTGAGTTCGACGTCGGCGGCGACGGCCCATTGGGCAGCGAAAACGATGGCGATGGCTGTCAAGAGGGTGAAGATGACTGCACTTCTGGTGTTCATTTCCTTCTCCTTGGGAGCGGGTATGCGCCCTTCTTATTAATTGACTGACAATAGGCTATTTTTGTTCAAACGATTTGACGCCGCGGGTGAGGCCGGCCTGCTTGGCAGGCGAGAGGGTTGCCGCGGGTTCCGTAACCCACAGTGGGTGATGGTCTTTTGCCCATTGCGGGGTGACTTTGCCTGTAATCATGGCGGTGAGTGTGCCGGGGTTTGCGAGTGTGCCGAGGTATAGGTGTGCGATTCCGGCGAGGATGAAGGCGATTGCGGCGAGCCGGTGCACCCAGAGGATGAGGTCCTGGCCGGCGGGGCCAAAGAGGGGTACGACGCGTCCGAGGCCGGTGACGAGGGTGACGAGTGCGAGGGCGCCGACGGCCCAGAAGTAGCCTTTTTGGCCGGCGTTGAACCTCGAGGCGGGAGCGTGTTTGTCGCCCCAGAGGTACCCGCCGAATCGTTTGGCCCACTGCCAGTCGCATGGTTCAAAGGAGCAGTCGCGCGCCCAGGAGAGGATGAGGATCGAGAGGCCGAGTGTGAAGATGGGGCCGAGTGCGACGTGGAGCAGCCAGAGGTTTCCGCGGAGGGGCTGTGCGTTCCAGGCGGCGTACAGGCCGGTTGCGGCGAGGGTGAGGAAGGAGAAGACGGTGAGTGCGTGGAGGAGTATTTCGAGGACGCCGAACCGGCGTACGGACCTGCGGACTTTGTTGTTTGTTTTTTTGGCGCCGAAGAGCGTGAAGTGGCCGGCAATGGCGACGAGTGTGGCGCCGATTGCGATCAGGGTGATGAGTTTGAACATCTTTTCTAATCCTTCCGTGGGCTCATCGGTTTTGCCTGGAGTGGGTTGAGACGATGGCGCGAGCGAGCCCTTCGAGTCCGGTGAACCCGTAGTGGGCTAGGGCGAGTGCCAGGATGACGGCGAGCGCGGCGGTGACTGCGAGGAAGACGTAGCGGAGCAGGACGCCGGCCTGGATGGTGTTGATGAAGGAGGGGTCGAGTTGCTCGAGTTGGTGCATGGCGAGGGCGGCCGGTGCGCCGACGGGCATGGGCGGGGTGGCGTCGATGGCGGCGAAGAAGAAGGGCGCGCCGGCAGCGTGGCAGTCGGTGCAACCTTTAGCGCCGAGTGATTCGGCGGCGGGTTTTACGTCGTGTGCGAGGGCCCAACTTCGGGGTTTGGCGGCCTCGTTGTCGAACGCGTCGAGCTTTCCGCCGCCGTTGAGCTTGTATGCCTTTCCGCCGGCGACATAGACGAACGCGGAATGCGGAACGCGGAACACGGAATGATCGAGAGCGGTGAGGACTTGGGCGATTTGCTGTTCGGTGAGCGGCTGGGTGACTTCTTCGGGCGCGGGCTCGGCCTCACCTTCACCTTCACCCTCACTTTCTTCGGCTTCCGCGGGGGCGGGGACTTCGGTTTCTACTGGCGCGGCGGTCTCTGCCGGCGCCGCGGCTTCTGTGGGCGCGGCTTCGGCGGGCGCGGCGGCTTCGGGCTCTGCTGGGGCAGCGGCTTCGGCGGGCGCGGCAGCTTCGGCGGGTGGCTGCGCCGCGCCATCCGTGGCCGCGCCATCCGTGGCCGCGCCATCCGTGGCGGCGGCTTCGGCGGCGGCTTTTTCAGCGGCGGCCTTTTGTGCGGCTTCTTCAGCGGCGGCTTTTTGTGCGGCTTCTTCGGCGGCCCATCGGACTTCGTCGACGGCGGCGGAGGCAACCTTGAAGGGTACGGGTTTGATGGTCGAGCCTTCGAGTACGCCCCAGAACGCGGGGAACATCAGTTCGCGGGGCTCGATTTTGCCGTTGTCGGCGCGGACGTAAACGGGGGCCTGGATGTAGGGTAGCTCGGTGTCCCAGCGTGCGGCTCCGTGCACGCCGAGGCGGTTTGCGCGAGCGGTTTTTACGCGTTCGGGCTTGAAACTGCCGGCGGGTGTGGAGTGGCAAGCGGTGCAGGAAATTTTTTCGAGGTGGACGGGCGGGAGGTTTTTATGGAGGGGCCGCGGCGCGCCCATCCGGCCTCCGATCCCAGCTTTTTCGCCGAGGTGGCAGCCTTTGCATGAGAGTTCGGTGGAGACGCCGGGTTCGCCTTCGTACCCGCGGACGATGTTGTGGTCAATGCCGTTTCTGTGGCAGTCGGTGCAGGTGAGCCCTGCGGCGAGGTGTACGTCCTGGTCGTCGTGCCAGAATGTGTTTTCGTCGAGTTGTGCGGGGGCCGTAGAGTGGCAGTAGAAGCAGCGCTGCACGGGGGTTTTTTTGGATACGTTAAGGAAAACGAGCCTTTTTGCGTCGAACTTAGCGGGGTTATAGTCGACGCGCGGGGGTGCGGCCCATGAGTTGTCGGGGTTTCCGATGTAGGGGTCGTACCAGACGGGTAGGTTTGCGGCCATGTATCGGACAGTGGCGAGCCCGCTCGAGGCGGTTGCGGCCCATTTGAAGTTTTCGCGGCCGAGCTGGAGGGTCCATTCGGTGGGGTTTTGCTCGGGCGCGGCGTTATGGCATGCGAGGCAGTTGGCGTCGACGTGTCCGGAGATTTCCCATCGTGCGTCGGGGTCGATGGGGTCGTCTTCTTTGTCGGCCATATCGGCGCCGGGGAGGTGGTGTCCGAACCGTTTGACGAATTCCCAGTTGGTGAGGCCGAGGTCCTGTGGTTTCCAGATGTCCGGCCAGGAGCGGTACGAGATGGGGATCTGGGTGCCGGTCCAATCGTCGGCGAGAATCCATGGCTCGCCGGGGCGGCCGGGGCCGGCCATGTCGGTGGATGAGTTGAAATGCCAGCCGGCGGCGACGGAGAGATAGTTGTGGCAATCGCCGCAGGTCATTTTTGAGGAGAACGGTTTAGCGGGCCGGTCCGTGGGGAGGATTTTCTCCCAATCGTCGGTGAGCAGTGGAATGAGATGGACCGCGCCGGAAAGGCTGCCGTCGGTGACGGTTGATTTTCGCGGCCCTTTATATTCGGCAGCCCCTGCCGCCACCACCACCACAACAACGACGACTAATGCTCCGACCAATACGTTTTTCACACGAGGAACTCCTGGCGATTGAACTCGAGCATGCGGCCCGCCTCGACGGCGTCGTTGACCTTGAGTACGGCGACGGCGGTTTCGTAACCGATTTCGCCGGGGCAGTTGAGGGGTACGCCGTTTCGGATAGCGTCGAAGAAGTTTTCGAGATGGGGCTGGTGTGCGGGCTTGTTGAGTACGACGGGGAGGACCCACTTATCGGGTTCGGGGGAGACTCGAGTGTCGATGACGGTGTTCCGTGTTTTGGCCTTTTTGCTGGCGGGCTCAGCGGGCAAAAGGAGGAGACCCTCCTTGGCGTACTGGTCCCATTCGGGAGCGATGGCTTCGCGGAAGACGTGGTCGCCGCGTGGCGGTACTTCGGATATGACGAGTGTGCCGAACTCGCCGCTGAAACTTTCGTAGAACCCGCCGTTGCTGGTGGTGGTGAGCACCTGGTAGAAGGCGCGTGTGGTGCCGTCGGGTGTGTCGTAGTCGAAGATGGCCATGACGTTGTCATACCACTCGTGGTGCTTGTAGAAATCGACGCCGCCGCACGCGGTGACGGACTTAGGCGTGGTCTGGTAGACCCAGGTGAAGATGTCGATCTGGTGTGAGCCGAGGTCGACGATGGGGCCGCCGCCGTATTTTTTGTACCACCGCCAGTTGCGGAAGTGGTCCATGGACTCGTAGCCGTATTTTTCGAGTGTTTCTGGCGGGATTAAGGCGTATTTGGGCCATCCGGCGTCTTCACTCTTGGCGCGGTTCCACTGGGCGAACCCCTGGGTAAGGCGGCCGATGAGTTTTTGCTCGTGGAGTACGCGGTTGATTGCGTGGTGGTATCGTGGGTTGCTTCTGCGCTGGTGTCCGATCTGGAGTAGCTTGCCGGTTTCGCGTGAGGCGAGGACCATCTGTCGGGCTTTTTCGAGGCTGTTGGACATTTCTTTTTCGCAGTAGACGTGGAGTCCGGCCTTCATGCATGCGATGGCGTGTTCGGCGTGTACGAAATCAGGTGTGGCGACGATGACGGCGTCGAGGTCTTTTTCTTTGTCGAGCATTTCGCGGTAGTCTTCGTATGCGTTGACGATGTGGCCGGCTTTTTTGAGGCGTCCGACGCCGATTTTTTGGTTGTACGGCCGCCAGATGTCGCAGACGGCTTTGAACTGGAGGCCGGGTATTTTGGACATGGCCTCAAGGAGTACCTGGCCTTCTGCGCCGGTGCCGATGATGGCGATGTTGAGGGCGTCTGGCGTCTTTTCGATGATGGCCGGCGCGGGCGCGGGCGCGGGTGCCGGCACGGCGGCTTCGGGCGCGGGCGGTTCGGCGGGCGCGGGGGCATCCTGTGCGGCGGCTTTTCCTACGAGGAAGAGGCCTGCGCCGGCGGCGGTGGTAGCGAGGAACCCTCGCCGGGTGGTTCCGGGGTAGTTTTTATTGATTTCGGAACTTTTTCTGTGCTTTTTTTTCATAGCATCACCTCAATTTTGCGGAGGTCCTCCGAGCGTCTCCGACTATACAACAAGTGGGCGGTTTGGCTCAAGCAGGTGGCGGTGATCGGTGGGCGGTGATCGGTGGCCGGTGGGCGGTGGCCGGTGGCCGGTGGCC
>JAPLKX010000459.1 GCA_026387845.1 Candidatus Hydrogenedentota bacterium
CGCCCCGGCTGCCCCCCCGGCGCGCCGGCCGCGCCCGACGCGTAGCCGAACAGGGCGGCGTCGACGGCTTCCTCGGGTGCGCCGCCACATTGGACTTTGACCAAGGGCTCGTCGCGTCTGGGGCTGTTGTTGTGGATGGCGTGGGCGATCAGGTCTTTGCCGGTGCCGGGCTCGCCGTGGATAAGTACCGGCGTCGAGAGCGGCGCGGACTGCCGCACCGCGTTGTACACCCGCACCATCTGGCGCGAATTGCCCACGAGGCTGCCCAGCCCGTAATACTCGTCGAGGCGCCTGCGCAACTCGTGCTGGCGGTACACGAGCCGCTGGTGATCCAGCCCGCGCTGGATGACGGCCTCGAGCTTGCCAAGGTTAACCGGCTTGATCTGGAAATCGTACGCGCCGCGCCGCATCGCTTCGGTCGCCAGTTCGATGTCAGGTTTTTCGATGACGAAAATCACGCAGATTTCCGGGTTTCTATCCTTGGCCAGCTTCATCAACCGCATCCCCTCGACCCGCGGCCCGTTCAGTTCCGCCACCAGAACATCAAACAGGCGGCTGTCCAGCAGGTTGTAGGCTTTCTCCCCCTCCTCGACCCACTCGACCGAGTACCGCCGGTCAGCCAGATAAGCCAGGATGGCCCGCCCGACTCCCGGGTCGCTTTCGGCCAACAACACACTGGCGGCAAAATCGCTCGCCATGGATAAGATCTCCAGACCTCCCCGGAGTTTACCACGACAGCCCGCCGCCGGACGACGCAGAATCATCGGGGCAGAATCAAAGTTGACTACCGCGAGTCGACCAGCGTCACTTCAATCCGATCAACCCAGACGTGGCCCCGGCCCATCCAATGCACGCGATACTGCACCATGTCCAGTGGGCGCGAAGACTCGACGGTAAGGCTGAACGGCTGATAAACCAGCCGCCGGCTGAAGTCGCGCCCGAAAACTTCTTTGCGCGCGTGCTCGGCCGCGCCTTCTCCCCGAGCGAAAGGGACAGCGCGATAGCCAGCGCCCAGCCCGTGTGATCCACAATTCTCCTGGCCACCCAGAAAAACAGAAACGGAGTCAGGCCGATGAGGATAACCATCGCGTACTTGGCGCCCGCAATCCCGTACAGGGCATAGGGGATCGCGAGAAGCAGGCTCAGCCCCGGTTCGTGCTTGCCATACAAGGCATCTGCCCGTCCGTACAGGTGCACCGTGTGCTCACGCCAGTCGTCTACCCGCAGAATGCGCTCGTCGCCCGACCGTGTGGCGTCATTTTCGTAATTATTGCGAACATTCAAATCCCCGTCCCGGACAATGCTGTCGGCAATCAGGAGATAGTGGGGTTCATCCCCCGTCAGCGGCATCCGTCCGACTCGGTAAAGGTAAGACGCCCATAGCAACGTCAGACACATCGGCCCCAACAGCAGCAGAAAAACCACTAGTCTAAAAAAACGGGTCAACTACCTGACTCCTTGGCCCCGTTGAATGACCGCGTCGAGCTTGCCCGGATTTACCAGGTTGTCTGGGAAATCGCGCGGCCCCGCGATTCTCAAAATTTCCCCGCAGTTTAACACGGCGGGCATCACAGGCCGAAAAAGACCTGCTGGAAGGTTATGAGACGAATTCCTCCGTACTACTATCCATCAACTTCCAGCAATTTCTCGCAAAAACTAATGCCGGCCCCAGATCAAAGCCTGTCATCCTGAGCAAGGAAGCCCTGTGGCAGGGCTTTTCTGTGGGAGAAAAACCAAATCGTTGCACCCACGGTGAAAGCCATTACGCAAACCCAAAATCAAAGCCTCTCATTCTGAGCCCGCCCAGTCAGGGGACCTCGATCTTTTTGTAAGGCTGTCCCCTGGGCGGGCGTGAGAATCTCCTCGGCGCCCCA
>JAPLKX010000403.1 GCA_026387845.1 Candidatus Hydrogenedentota bacterium
CCAGGCGGCTGGAGAAGTCGCGCGGCGAGACGGCCCTGCACGGTATACGCGGCACGGTCCGCGCGGCGCGAGGCGAGGCCGATTTGCCCGAGGGGGCAATCGAACTGCCCGCGCACGAAGACGTGGCGGCCGATCCGCGTAAGCTGATGGAGTTGACCCTGGCCGTAGAGCGGCTGGTGCAGCAGGGAGACCGGTGGGCCGTCCAGCGTGCAGGCAACAGGCATATCGTAATAGCCCCGCCCGCCCTCCCGCTTACCACCGAAGAATTGGACAGCCTCTACGCGTTGCCGTTCACGCGGGCCGCTCACCCGTCATACAACGAGCCGGCGCCCGCGCTCGAGATGATCCAGTTCAGCATCACGTCGCACCGAGGCTGCGGGGGCGGCTGCTCGTTCTGCTCGCTGGCGCTTCACCAGGGCAGGCGGATTGGCTCGCGCAGCCGGGCCGGCATCCTCGAGGAGGCGCGGCAACTCACTCTGCACCCGCGATGGAAAGGCAGCATCACGGACGTGGGCGGGCCCAGTGCAAACATGTGGGGCGCGCGATGCACGGCCGACCCCGGCAAGTGCCGGCGAGCGAGTTGTCTTTACCCGAAGCGCTGTCCTGCCTTTGTAGCAGATCAGGAAGCCATGGCGGAGTTGCTTGAAGCGGTGAGCCGGGTGCCGGGGGTGAACCACGTGCGGGTGGCCAGCGGCCTTCGCCACGACCTTGCACTGGACGCGCCGGAGTACGTGCGGGCCGTGCTCGGGCAATTTACGGGCGGCCAGATCAAACTTGCGCCGGAGCATTCCTCGCCTGCGGTTCTCTGCCTGATGCGCAAGCCGCCCTTCGAGACGTTCCTGCGGTTTCTGACGGCGTTTGAGCGGGAGTCGGCACGTGTGGGCAAGCAACAGTACGTGGTTCCGTACCTGATGAGCGCATTTCCGGGATGCACGGACAAACACATGCGCGAGCTCGCGGCGTGGCTGCGGAGCAGAGGCTGGAAACCGCAGCAGGTGCAATGTTTCATACCTACCCCGGGGACTGTCGCGACCGCCATGTATTACGCGGGAATCGATCCGGAGGGAAAACCAGTCCAGGTGGCCAAAACCGACGCAGACAGAATCCGCCAGCATCGCATCCTGCTCGATGCGGGAAAAAGCCGCGCCGCTCCAGAGCCTCCCAAGGCTCCCCGCCGCCGCAAACCCACGTAATGCAATGCCATTTCGGCGGTATCTTGTATAGCAGGCAAAAATCGGTCATAATAGCCGGGGATGCCATCCTGCAGTAGCCAGACTCTGAGGACAAAGCGTGGGGGCTTTTGTCTCTGGCGCGCTGGCATAACACTGGGGATAGCGTACAAGCGGAAGTCGCTCTCCGGGCTGACTTAATCGCGGAAGGAGAAGCGCGCAACGGTCGGGCGCGCGCGGAACGATCATGAGACGACGAAGGAAAATTCTCATTGCCGCCCTCGCATCGCTGACGTTTCTGGCGGTGGCCACGGGGTACGTCCAGCAGAAGTATGAGCCCATCGTTGCGGCGCCCGTGGTTACACACGAAGCCGTGGCCACGCCCAGGCAAACGCTGCGCGCGGTTTTTTACCCGCCCCTGGCCCGTGCGGCCCTTTCAGGCCTCCTGGGCCTGCCCGAGTGGATCGTCGAGCCGCTTGCTCCGCGCGAAATCGCCCTGCTGGCTGCACCCAACCTTGACTCGGAAACCGTCGAACTTCAGGTGTTCGTGAATGAACAGCGGTTGGGACCTGTCATCGCCGGGTATGTTAACGAACCCGACCTCTCTCAAGATGTGCCGTTCGTTCAGTGGGACGCGCGCGGGGTCGTGCGTGAAGGCCGCGGCTCGATGGTGCTGGAGGGCACCATGCGCATCAAGCCTGAACTCGCCGCTTTGTTGCGCTCTCTGCGGTTGGCGCCCACCGCGCCGGTCCCCACGTTGGAAGGCGGCCACCTGTTTGAAGCGGCTCTGAGCAACGAAGATGAGGGCGCCGTGGCCACGATCGTGGCGCTGATGCGCTACCTGAACGCCGAAGTCGCGTTTGACGAGGAGGCCGTCACCCGGAATCTGGCCGCGCTCGAGTCGGTGAGAATCATCGCCGATCTCGTATCAGAGGATGCTGTCGTGATGCAATTGTTCCTGAACGGCCGTCCCGGCTCCGAGGCCGCCATGGGTGAACTCGCTTTTCTATTCGAAGTGGCCGCGCCCGAAGCCACGAAATACCTGAACCCAAAGCCCTTGGAAATTGGCCTCCTCGAGAGCTCTGAACGAAAAGGAACGGAAGTGGTCGTGAAGTTGACGTTGAACGGGCTGGCAAAGCATTTCAAGGGAGAAGATGGCGATGCGTAGGGCGTTCGCACTGTTGGTGGCACTGGCAATGGTTCTGCCGGCGTGCGAAGAACCCCCGGCCCCTCCGCCACCCGCCCCGCCCGCCGAACCCGCGCGCGACCTGTCCCCCGCCGAACAGGCCCTGCTCGAAAAGGTGGACCCGTACAAGAACTTTCCCACAGAAGACATGCTGCCTGTTCCTCAGGACGGATGGACCACGCTGGAGTTGGATGGGGACAAAATCGACGTGTTCCGCGACGAGTTTGGCTGCCCTCATATCTTTGCGCCGTCAATTGACGCGGCCTTCCGCGCACAAGGTTATGTCATTACTGAAGACCGCTGTATCCAGTTGCTGGGCTTGAGAGAGGGCGTGGCTGGGTTGCGCTCGGCGCGGGGAGGGCCCGGCGGCCTGGGCAACGACTACAGCATCCGCCAACTGGGTTACACCGAGGAAGAGCGCCGTGCTTTTCTGGATGCGCTGCAACCGCAGCATAAACGCATTATGGCCGAGTACCTCAAGGGCGTCAATGCCTTCCTGAAGAAATATGTGCCGCTGATGCCGCCGCTCGAAGCTAGCGAGCAGGCCGCCGGCATCGTCCGATACATGTCGAGCCCCGGCGACGTGTTCGGCGGCCAGCAATTCGACTTGTACAAACTGCTGTCGCTGGTCAAATTCCTCCACGGCGAACAGTTCATGTACAACATGCTGGACGACTGCCTGCCGCGGGACGTGCCCAACTCCCCAACTACCGACCATAGTTGCAGCATGGAGGGGGTCCGGGTTGAAGACACCGAATCGCTTTCGCGGCCGCTTCATTTCGAGCCGGCGGATATGGCCCGGATTTATAAAGACCACTCCGACCTGATCAGTTTGCTGAAGAAGAACGGCGAGTTTGTCAAATTAGGCAGCCAGTCCTGGGCGGTTTCCGCCGAGAGAAGCGCGTCGGGCAAAGCGATGTTATTCTCGAGCCCGTTGATCGGGTTTGGCACGCCCCCGCCGGGCGCGCTTTGCCATATGATGGCGCCCGGGTTGAACGTCTCGGGACTTGCTTACGTGGGGTCGCCGGGCATCGCCATGGGCCATAACGAGCACGTGGCCTGGGGCATTACATCGGGCATGGTGGTGGAGACCGACATCTTTGAGGAACAACTCAACCCCGGCAATCCCCTCCAGTACCGCTACAACGGCCAATGGAAAGACATGCAGGTGCTCGAGATGCCCATCCCCGTGCGCCAGCCCGACGGCACCCTCAAGATCGAGCGGTACCAGGTCCATCGCACGGTTCACGGGCCCGTCATCTGGCGTGTCCCTTACAACAACATTGCCTACACCCGCAACAGCGCGTTCCGCGGCCACGAAGTCGAGTCATTTACGGCGATACTGGACATGAATTTCGCCCGCAACCTGCAGGATTTTGAAGATGCGGTCAAGAAAATCTGGATGTCACAGAATTTCACCGCGGCCGATTCGGGCGGTAACATTGGCTATTGGCTGTCGGGCCGAATCCCGATACGGCACCCGGAGCAGGACCTGCGCCTGCCTACTCCCGGCACCGGCGAGTATGATTGGCGTGGGTTTACCGTGGCGCCGGAACTGGTGCGGTGCGTGAATCCAAAAGAAGGCTGGCTGGGCAATTTCAACAACAAGCCCAGCATAAAAACGCCCGGGTGGTGGCCCGAAATGATGTGGGGCCAAAAAATTCACGACACCCTGCGCAATAACAACCCCATTGACTGGGACACGTTCGTCAACATCAACAGGCTCAACGGCGAGCATTACTTCCCCGGGCCGTTCTTGAAACCGTACCTGATTTCGCTGATCCGGGAGCGTGGGAAAGACGATCCAAGATCGTTACAGGCCGCCGAGATGTTCGAGAAATGGCCGGATAATAATTTGCCCGGCCAGCGGTGCGTCCTTATTTTTGACGAATGGATGCTGGACACCATGATGGAGTTGCTCGCACCTGATTTCAAGGGGATGGTCAAGCGCGACATGACCATCGAGAACCTCCAACTATTCGGCCTGCTCACCTTCCGCATCCTCTGCCCGGACAAGTCGGGCATCAAGCTCAAAGGCGACTACCTCCATGGCCGCGACAAGGACGAAGTCGCATACCGGTGTTTTACCAACGTGTTGGACCGGCTGACCGCGGCGCACGGGCCCGATATGACCAAATGGCCTTACACACCTCCGAATATGAGCATGGGCGACCTGCCTCCATTCCCGACGCGCAACTGCGGGGGATTCTGGATGTGTACCGAACTCGGCAACCCGGTCCGCGCCATGGACCTGATAATCTCCGGCCAGACGGCCCACCGAAAATCGCCCCACTGGTGCGACGAACGCCCGCTGTTCGACGCCTG
>JAPLKX010000235.1 GCA_026387845.1 Candidatus Hydrogenedentota bacterium
AACAGGGACTGACTCGGTTTCGGCAGTTTGAAACCGTGTCTGTCCCTGCTTTTCGCGTTCCTTGTCTACAGCGCCATAATCACGCCCACCTCCATCACCTCCACCGCCACCCCTTCAATCTCCTTTGGCGCCTGCTCGACCACCACCGGCGTAGCCTTTTCCACCAGCAGCAGGATCACCGGCTTCGCGCCGGACAGCCCCACCGCGTGGCCTACCGCGCCTTTCAAACCCAGCAGGCGCAGCGAATTCTTCTCCTTGACGCTCGATGCTTTCGCCAACCCCGGCGGCAGCGTCGATTCGCCTTCCGTCGAAGCGGCCCCGGCCGTCCCCACTCCCACCATCGTCACCCCAAACTCATCCAGCACCGACTGGATCGGATTTGCAATCGCAATCTGCGAACTGCCCGCATACAAAAGGCCCACCGGCCGCGGATTCGTCCCCACGTTCTCCACCATCAACGAGCCCGAATCTCCGCCTTTGAGGAATTTGCCCGGCGTCACCAGGATCTGGCCCGTAAACGTCGACACATAAGACGCGCCCGCGCACTCGTCGCTGTATTGCACGCTGATCGTCGCATTAAGCCCAGCCACCTTCCCCGTCGTCACACCGCTGGTCCGCCCGCTCTTCTTCACCGATAGGTTTACGGACGCCGCCCGCGGCAGCGCCGAAATAGTCCCAACCTCCAAAATCTTGCCCGCTGGGTCCACCATCCCCGTCCGCACCAGCGCCAACGCCGCGTCCACCGTGCTATACCCGCCCGGCACGATCTCCGCCCAGTCCGCCAAGTCCGCCACATAATCCGTTGCGACCACCCCGCAATTGACGTCCACAAACCCTGGCTGGTTGATCGGGTCGCCCACGCTCGACACCACACCGTTCCCGCCCGCAACGCTGTCGCCGGCAAATACATGCGTGTTGCTCAGGATATATTGGTTGCCCGCGGAATCTACCACCAGCGCGCCCAGCGTACCGCTGCAGCAATACCCGTTCGCCTTGTCGACCACGCTGCCGCCGCTCGTTCCAAGCTGGATCGGCCGCACCTGCCGCGCCGTATGGCTCACCCGCGGCGGCTTAGGCCCCCCCGGCGCTTTCGGAGCGGCAGACGCCTCCAGCCCCGCCACCAGCACCAACATAGCAAGGACAATTAAAAACGCGCGATACATCTTCATGACTAATCCTCCTCTTCAGCCAGTTGCCCCAACATCCCGTATCTTAGTCCGATTTCATGATCTTGTCAATAAAACAACCGCACCGCGACCCTAATCGCAGCTAGGCCTGCGGCGGTTTGGGGGCGTCTTCGGGCAGAATCTCGAAGCGGATGCGTGAAATAAAGTTGGGGCCGCCGGCGAGTACCGTCATTCTGAACCGCCCGTGCTGGACCACTTCCCCCTGCATCGGAATGTGGCCCGAGATGTGCATCAGCCAGCCGCCCACCGTCTCGACTTCCTCATCCTCGATCAGAACGCCGACGGCTTCCGAAATCTCTTCGAGCGGCATCCTGGCATCGACTACATAGGCGTTCGGCCCCAGCTTATGAATCCGGCTCTCCTCGTGGTCGTACTCGTCCTGGATCTCGCCGAAGATCTCTTCGAGGATGTCTTCCATCGTGATGAGGCCGTCGGTCCCGCCGTACTCGTCCGTGACAATGGCAATATGCTGCTTGGCGTCTTTCAACGCCCTGAACAGGTCCCCCACTTTCATGGTGTCCGGCACGTGCATGATGTCTTTGACGAACCGGCTGATATCCTCGCACTCGGGCTGGTCGTCCGTCAGCAGGCTGTAGGCATTGACTACGCCAACGATTGTGTCAACGCTTTCGTGGTAGATCGGGATGCGGGTGCGCCCGCTTTCCGCAAACACCTCGACCAGTTCGCTGCGCGCCGCCGTGTCCGGCAGGCCCTCGATGGCGATCCGCGGCACCATGATCTCCTTCGCCGTTGTCAATTGCAGGTCGATCACCGAGTGGATCATCTCCTGCTCCTCGCGCTCGATCGTGCCGTGATCCACCCCTTCGTCAACCAATACGCGCACGTCTTCCATCGTCGCCATCAGCGGCGCAATATGCTGATGTTTGGCCCCCGCCAGCCACAGCAGGCCACGCGTACCCAGCGACAGCGGAATCGACAGCGGAGACAGCACCGCATAAAAAAACGAGATCACCGGGTACAACGCCAGCGTCAGCCGGGTCGGGTGGGTCCTGAAAACGCTTTTTGGGATGATCTCGGCAAACAGCAGGAAAATCGGCGCCACTACCGCCGCCGAGATGATGTTCTCCAAGAACGCCGCATATGCGCGCGGCGAAACCTCCTGCACCACCCTCGAGACCACCAGCGTGCCCACGACCACCATCAGGTTCGTCCCCAGCAGCAGCATCGTAATCATCGAGTCGGGCCGCTCGATGTGCGCCAACAGACGCCGCGCCTTTTTCGAACCCTCCTCCTCGGCCAAATACCGCACCCGGATCGGGTTGCTCGATATGAACCCGGTTTCATACCCCGCAAACAAGCCCTGAAGCACTACCGCCGCAAAGAATATTACGATCAGGAAGACCATGAGGTTCATTCCCCGTCCTCCTGCTTTTCCGCCCGCTCCGGAAGTTCCATGCGAACCAGCGACGCCCGCTTCCCTTCCACGGCCTCGACCGTAAACTGAATCCCCGCATAATCGATACGGTCCCCGGCCTCCAGCACCTTATCCGTCTTGTCCATGAGGAACCCGGCCACCGTGTTGTGCTCCGTGTCTTCAACGGGCATACCCGTCAATTCGCTCAGTTCCTCGAGCGACATGTTACCCTTCACCCGGTACACCCGCTCCGCAACCTGCTCGTACGGCAGCGGCTCCGTTTCGTCGCGTATGTCCCCGACGATCTGCTCGATTGCGTCGTGCAG
>JAPLKX010000047.1 GCA_026387845.1 Candidatus Hydrogenedentota bacterium
GGCGCGGGCGAGACGACCGCGCCTACTGCAAGTCAACTTTTCCCCCCTCGACCGTATATAGTGTAGAAGAGGGCGCCAAAGATGTTCACCGCCATCTACACCGACCAGGGCATCATCCGCAAAGTCCTCCGGGGAAACACCGACGCATTCGGCATCCTGCTGGACCGGTACGGCCACGTCGTCTACGGCGTCGCCTATGCCCGAACCGGCAACGCCGCAGACGCCGAGGAAATCACCCAGGACACGTTCGTCCGCCTCTACCAGTGGCTCGACCGGATTGCCGGCCGATCGAGCGTCGGCCCGTGGCTCGTCGAGGTAGCCCGCAACGCCGCCACCGACCGGCTCCGCCAACGGCGCCGCGAGACGACCATGGCCGCCGCGCCCGCCGAACAAGCCGTCGCCGCACACGATTTCGCACGCGACGAACTCCGCCGGATGGTGTGGGAACAACTTGCCGACCTCGACGAAACGCACCGCGAAGTCCTCATACTCCACTATTTCCAGGCGGTAAAGGTCCGCGAAATCGCACGCCTGCTCGGAATCTCCAGCCAGGCTGCCGCAAAACGCCTCCAGCGGTCCCGCGACGAGCTTGGCAGGCGGCTCCTCGACGCTGTCGGCGAAGAAACAGCCACTGGCCGGCCCGAGTCCGGCCGCGCCAGGAAGGTTATGGCCGCGATTGCCGCCGCGCCACATGCCTGGCAACCATCGCCCGCCCTCTCGCTGGCGGGAGCCGCTATTGTTGGCGCGAGCGCCGCAAAAGTTGTTATGTCGGTTGCCGCGGCCGCCGTCCTCATCGCCATCGGCCTCTACGCCGGCTGGCGCCACATCAACCGCCCCTATGACACGCAAAACATTACCACGCAAAGCGAGTTTTCCACCAAACCTATCGAACCTCACGCCAAACCCGCGCCGTCCACTCAACCTGCCGCACCAGCCGCCGGCAACCCCGCGCCCGAACCGTCCGCCGAGGACGCCGCACTGGCCGCCGCACGCACCGCAGCCGTGTATGGCCTCGTGCTCGACCAGTCGCTCAAACCCGTGCCCGGGGCAACCGTCAAAATCGACAATAAACAGGCCGTAACGGACTTGGAATACATGAGGAAAAGAGGCTACTGCCCTTACTCCGTCGACGTGGTGAATCTTACCGTGACCAGCGGCGACGATGGATCCTTCTACTTTGACAGTGTCTCTCTTGCCGAGGACTTGCTTATCGGCACCCTGCACCTGTCCGCGGAAAAAGACGCCCTGTCCGGCGGGACAGGCCTCTACGGCATGAAAGGATTCCGCTGCACCACCGGCTTGCGCGAACAGTACATCGAGGTCCTGATTGGGCCTGCCGCGTCACTTACCGTCCGAGTGGTTGACGAATCCGGCGCCGGAATCCCCGAGGCCAAAGTCCGGCTCTTTCCCTCCTGGGATGGCCTTCTTCCCTATCCCGAGCACACAGCCGCCGCCGACGGCTCAGTCACAATCCCCCTCCTCATGCCCGGCCCCTACGAAATCTCGGCAGGGTGCGAAGGCTACGCTCAGGTCTTGGAGCAGCCGACGCTCGTTCCCGGCCATCAGACGTTAGTCTTTCGGCTCGTCCGCGGCAACTCGATCTCCGGCCGGCTCACGTTTGCCGGTGACGGCAGCCCCATACCCGACGTCACCATCTGCACGTTCTGCAAGTCGCGCCAGCAGTACTCCGCCAAAACCGACGCCGCCGGCCGGTTCCTCATCTACGGCCTCGACGCCGACACCTACGAGTTCAGAATGGACCAGGAAGCCGCGCCTTACGTCATTATCCAATCGCCCCGCGTACCCGTCACCGAAGGCGTGCCAGTCACCGGCGTCGAAGTCCAGGCCGTCGAAGGCGTGTATGTCTCCGGCTCCATCCTGGACGAAAAGACCGCCCAGCCCGTTCCGCACATCTACATCCTCTTCACCCCGCCCCTGAACAACATCACCAACGGCACGTGGCCTCGATCCTACTCCGACGACCAAGGCCGGTATTCCGCCGGACCGTTCATACCAAACACATACGAAGTCATACTGAGTAACAGCGGCATGACGAAGCGGTCCTTCACGCTATCCTCGCTCCAGGACATGCAAGGGGTCGACTTCAAGATCGAGCATCATATGAGCATAGCGGGTACCGTTCTGGACGCCGCCGGAGAGGCCGTGCCCGCCGCGTCCGTTGTAGCGGCAGGAAGAGGCGGCGACTCCGTTTTCGCCATCACCGACAATACCGGCCGGTTTTCACTCTCGATAGCCGCAGCCGAGAGTCCCGTTTACCTCCAGGCGTTCTCCTCCGGGCTCGTAAGCCGCCAGGTCGGGCCGGCCCGCGAGGGCAACACCTATGATCTCCAGTTGCAGCCCGCGGCCCGAATTGAAGGAACCGTAGTCGACACCGCAGGCCGGCCACAGCCCGGCATGTTCGTTGTCGCCGTACCTGACAGCCGCGACGCGATCAGCATCGTCACCCCAACGGGCGTTTGCTGGCGTTCGGGCGAAGATAGTGATGGCGCTGCTGTCGAGACTTCCACTACCGGCGCGTTTCAGCTGGACCCGGTCCTGCCCGGCGAATACGAACTCCAGGTCTACGCTCAATCTTCTCCCGCAGGATATCCCGCCGCCACCGCAAACGCCTCCGTGCGCGAAGGCGAAACCCTCCACACCCGCCTCGTGCTCGACACGCGCGCCTTCGGAAACGTCGAGGGCCGGGTCGTCATCAACGGCGAGCCCACATCCGGCATATTCGTGGGCGCCAAGTGTGAAGGGGAACAGTGGCTGGGAGAAGTCTTTGCCAATACCGATGCCGATGGTAATTACCGCCTTTCCAACCTCCGCCCGGGAACAATGACGGTCTCGATGCGCGCCCGAAGAGGCGAGTCCAAATGGCAGCGGTCCGAGGGCGTTGATCTCGCCGCCGGCGAAACGGCCCGCGTCGATTTTGAAGTGGGGGAAACCGGCTGCGGCTTCGACGGTGTCGTCACACTCGGTGGCACACCCATATTAGCCAGACTGTGTGTGTTTCCTGCCGGTTCCACTGACGAGGCGGCAAAACTCCAGTACGAAACCAATTACGGCGGGTACTACCGCATCGCGGACCTCCAAGAAGGCTCTTACGACATCCAGGTTCAGGATGTGTTCTACCCCAAGAAAGTCTACGCAACCGCCCTGGGTGTCCAAGCCAAGGCCAACGAGATCACCCGGCTCGATTTCGCCGCCGCCGCCGGCAATATCGAAGGGACCGTCGCCGGAATCCGCGACGGCGAAGTCGCACACGTCGCCCTCTTCCCCGAAACGGCCGATTTCTCGAACATCGCAGCCGCGTTAAGCGGCGAAATCATCGCGTTCGTCAGCATCTCGGCCGGCGACCCGTTCAAGTTCGAGCAACTGCCCGCCGGCGTCTATTACGTGGGTGCCGTTGCCGTACCCGCAGACAAACAGTCCGACGACACCGCCATCCTCGACAACATCACCAAAGGCCGCTACACCATCGCCCCCATCGAAATCCTCCCCAACCAAACCACCACACTCGACCTCGCAATCCCATAGCGAAAAACGGGGACTGGCTCGCTTTTTCCCGGCCCGTAGGCGGTTTGGGAAAAAGCGTGCCTGTCCCCGCTTTTAGTTTCGCGTTCGTTCCATCCGTCCGATCCGACC
>JAPLKX010000671.1 GCA_026387845.1 Candidatus Hydrogenedentota bacterium
CTCCATCAGCGCATTCTCACCGCCATACGCGAAGCCGCCGAAAGACACATCAAAAGCGATCTCGAAGCCGAAACCGGAATCGCCCAAGTTCTCGTGAAAGGCGGGCAGGAACAGGAAATCCAGGTGCTCGTCGACGCTCAACTCACCAAAAGCCTCGGAGTTTCCATCCAGGCAATCGCCGGCAGCCTCGCCCAGCAGAACATCAACCTCTCCGGCGGCCGCCTGCGCGAAGGCAAAACCGAATACCTCGTGCGGACTCTCAACGAGTTCCGCGACGTCAACGAAATCAAGGACAGTATCATCGGCATGTCCGGCGACCGGCAAATCCGGCTCGCCGATGTCGCTACGGTATTCAGCGGCGAAAAAGAGCGCGAAACCATCGTACGCATCAACGGCCAGGAAGCCGTCGCCATGGACATCTACAAAGAAGGTGACGCCAACACCGTCCAGGTCTGCAACAAAATCAAAGACATTCTCGGGTTCAAGCGCGATATCCCCTTCACCGAGCGCCTCTTCATCGCCATGGCCGAATCCAGAACCGCCGGCGGAAAACTCGACCTCCAGCAGGTGTCATCCCAGCAGCGTGTCGCCAAGGCCGTGCAGTCCCACCTGCCCCAAGGCGCCAAATTCAGCATGATCTCCGACCAGTCCCGGTTCATCATCGCGTCCATCAAAGAAGTTCAGTCCGCCACACTGCAAGGCGGCCTGCTCGCCCTCATCGTCCTGTTCCTGTTCCTGCGCGACCTCCGAAGCACCATGGTCATCGGAATCGCCATTCCCATCAGCCTCATCAGCGCGTTCATTCCCATGTTCATGAGAGGCATCAGCCTCAACACCATGTCCCTGGGCGGCCTCGCACTCGGCGTCGGAATGCTCGTCGATAACTCCATCGTCGTGCTCGAAAGTGTTTTCAGATGCCGCGAAGAAGGAGACAACGCAAAAGACGCCGCCGAGCGCGGTACTCACGAAGTCGCCGGCGCCATCACCTCTTCCACGCTCACCACCGTCGCCGTCTTTTTCCCCATCGCGTTCGTCGAAGGCGTCGCCGGCCAAATCTTCAGCGACCTCGCACTCACCGTCACGTTCTCGCTCCTCGCCTCGCTCCTCGTCGCTCTCTACCTAAACCCCATGATGGTCTCTTACGATAAGATCAAGCTGGGCGAAGGTCGCGAGGTCGTCTGGATTCTCCGCGCATACCGCCAGGCGCGCGCAGATCGCTCCGTCGGAAGGCTCGCCGCCTTACTCAGAATCATCCCCATCGGTTTCCGGTACGCCGCCCAATGGGTCCGCCAAACCGCGCGCGATTCCTTTGGCTCAACCGCAAACGCCTTCCGCCGGATCGGAGCAGATGGGCGCTACTTCACCAGCCTGCTCGGCGCCGGATTCCAACTCCTCCTGCTGCCCTTCATCCTCGTCGTGTTCCCGATCCATATTGGCCTCAAGCTCACCGCAGTACTCCTCGTAACCGTTCTCTTTGTCGCCTCGCTCGCCGTCATTGCAGTCCTCTGGATCGCCAGAAAAATCTTCAGCGCCGTTTTCTGGCTTCCACTCACCGTGTTCAACGCCGGCTACAATGCCATGCGCGACACCTACGAAAAAATGCTGCGCGGCAGCCTCAAAATGAGTTTCATAATTATCCTCATCGTGATCGCTCTCGCCGTACACGCCGGTTACCTCGCCGTCGGGCTTGGCCGCGAATTGATACCCCAACTCAAGCAGGGCGAATTCGGCATCCGTATGGAGGCCCCGCCCGGAACACGGCTCGAAGACACCGAAGTCCTCGCTCAACGCATCGAGCAAGTCATCCTCCAAACACCCGAAGTCGATTCCGTCGCCATCGACATTGGCAGCGAAAAAACCAAAACCGCCGGCGAACGCGGCGAAAACGTCGCCCAATTCAACGTCCTGCTAAAAGACCCCAAAATCAACTCAAAACGACAAGACCAGATCATCGACTCACTCCGAAACCGCGTCATGCAGGTCTCCAGCGAAGAAATCACCTTCACGCTCCCCACACTCTTCAGTTTCAAGACCGCCGTCGAACTCCAGATCCGCGGAGACGAACTCAGCGAACTCAAGCGGGTCGGACAAAACGTCATCACCGCCATCCAGGACGTCAAAGGCCTCAAAGACGCCGAACTCAGCGTCAAAAAAGGCTATCCCGAAATCATCATCCAACTCGACCGCGACAAGCTCGCCGCAAAAAACATCAGCCCCATTGACGTCGCACAGCGCCTGCGCGGCGAAGTCCAGGGCGAAGTCAGCACCCAGCTCAGCCAATCCGGTGAAAAAATCGATATCCGCGTTCGATCCGACCAGGCACGGCTCAAAAGCCTCCAGGACCTCAGATCCGTTTCCGTCGTCGATGGTTCTCCGCCCATTCCGCTCTCCGACGTCGCTTCGATCGACATCGAAGACGGGCCCAGCGAAATCCGAAGAATCGATCAGCGACAAGTCGTAACCCAAAGACTACAACTTCTTCCTCGGCGGCCAGAACAGAGAACTCCAAACCTCATACAAAAGCCTTCAGTTCGCGCTTATTCTCGCCATTTTCCTCGTCTATGTCGTCATGGCATGCCAGTTCGAAAGCCTCATCCACCCCGCGCTCGTCATGTTTACCATGCCCCTGGCCTTTATCGGCGTCATCTACGCCCTCGTCTGGTTCGACATCAGCGTCAGCATCGTCGTCTTCATCGGCGGAATCGTTCTCGCCGGCATCGTCGTCAACAACGGTATCGTGCTCGTCGACTACATCAACCAGCTCCGCGCTCGAGGCCGATCCAAACGCGACGCCATCATCGAGGCCGGACTCGTAAGGCTCCGCCCCGTCCTCATGACGGCCATCACCACCATTCTCGGCCTCGTCCCTATGGCTATTTGGACCGGCGAAGGCGCCGAAATGAGACGGCCACTCGCTATCACCGTCATGTCCGGCCTTACCTCCGCCACCTTCCTCACCCTCCTCATTATACCCATGGTCTATTACGTGTTCGGAGGACGGGATAAGGCATCATCGTGAACCTTTCTCTGCCCCGTTTTGCACTCAAACACCCCGTGACAGTCGTCATGATTTCCATCTCGATATGCGCGCTCGGTGTCATCGCCGCATACCGGCTCCCACTCACATTCCTCCCCGATATGGACTTCCCATTCGCCGGGTGCTTCATACCCTACCCCGGCGCTACGCCCGAACAGGTCGAACGAGAAATCGCTATCCCCGCGGAAGGCCAGTTCCGGACCATCTCAAACATCGACCGTATCAGCAGCACATCCACCAGCGACGGCTGCCAGATCAGCATGAGGTTCAACAGCGGCACCGATATGGGGCTCGCCTGCGCCGAAATACGCGACCGCATCGAAAGACTCAAACTCGTTCTACCCGAAGAAATCGACCGCGTGTTCCTCCACCGGCACAGTTCAAACGCTATACCCGTTATTGCCCTCGGGCTGTTCAAGGCCGGTGACGACGCCGACTTCGCACACCTCGTTCGAACTGTCGCTCAGCCAAGGCTCGCTCGAATCGACGGAGTCGCCGAAGTCCTCGTCTTCGCCAGTTCGCCCGAACCCGAAGTACTCATCGAGTTCGACCAGGACCGCCTCAGAACCCACAACGTCGCACTCTATCAAGTTATCGCCATGCTCCAGTCCTCAAACCTCAATTTCCCCGTCGGAAACCTCGAAGACGGGCAAACCAAGTTCTACCTCCGCGTCAACAACGAACTCTCCCGGCCCGAAGCCATCGGAAACCTGCTCGTCAGTCCAAGCGGCGTACGGCTCAAAGACGTCGCACAGGTCGGCTTCCGGACACGAGAGCTCGAAGGCCACTACGACATCGACGGCAAAGGCGGCGCATTCATCATCATCCGCAAAGAGTCCGAAGCCAATACCGTCTCCACCTGCAAGGCCATCCGCCAGGAAATCGAACAAATCAAAAAGGACCCCGTCTTTGCCGGAGCCGAAGAATTCGTCTTCTTCGACCAGTCCGAAATGATTCTCGCCGCACTCAACGGCCTCATCGACGCCGGCAAACTCGGCGGGATACTCGCCATCATCATCCTGTTCCTGTTCCTCCTGCGGCTGCGCCCTACACTCATCGTCGCCCTCGCCATTCCCACCTCCCTCGTCGCCGCACTCGTGTTCATGCTCTTCTACGGGCTCAACCTCAACCTCGTCACCATGATGTCCCTCATCGTTGCCGTCGGCATGCTCGTCGACAACGCCATCGTCGTTCTCGAAAACATCTACCGCTACTACCAAATGGGCTACTCCCCCCAGGAAAGCGCCACCCGCGGAGCCAGCGAAGTCAGCGTCGCTATCACCGCGTCCACCCTCACCACCGTCGTCGTATTCATACCCGTGCTCTACATGGAAAACGGCGAGATGGCCGCATACATGAAAGAGTTCGCGTTCCCTATGAGCGCCTCGCTCTTTGCCAGCCTCCTCGTCGCGCTCACCCTTATCCCCCTCGCTCTCAGCCGAATGAAAGAACGAAACGAACTCTTCCTGTACAAACTCGCTTGCCGAATCCTCCACAAGTGCGTACCTGCCTCGCGAATCCCGCGGTTCGCCTGGCCGCGATTTCTCCGCATTCATCCCATCGCATTGTCTATTGACGCCTATTCCGTCTCACTCAAGCACATCATGCGGCGACGCCTCGCCACTATCCTCGGCATCGTCCTGCTCCTCCTCCTTACCGCCCTGCTCCCATACCGCCGCGTTGGATTGCAGCAAATGCCCACGCTCGACATGCGCGAAGTCGACATCACCGTCAAGTTGGACCAGAACTTCAACCTCGACATGGCAAAGGCTCAGTTCGATCAAATCAAAGACGCCATTAATCAGCAGCGCGACGAACTCGGCATCATGAACGTCTTCACACACTACCAACCCGAGGGCGGCGCCATGGAAGTCCACCTCGTCGAACCCGATGTCGCTAAACCCCCTTACACCACTCGCGAAGTGCTCAGCATCCTCAGCGAACGACTCCCCAGGCGCCTCCCGGGCGCCGAACTCAAGTTCGATGTGCCCGAAGGCGGCCAGGAAGGCTCCTCGTCCTTCACCATAAGCCTGCGCATGCGCGGCGACGACGCACGCCGCCTCGCCGATTACGGCGAACAGTTGCGCACGGTACTCGCGAAAGTCCCCGATCTCACCGACGTCACCGTCGAATCCGAACGCGCCAGACAGGAAGTCCAAATACAAATCGACGCACCAAAAGCCGAAAGCAGTCGCGTCACCCCATTCATCATCGCGCGCACCGTCGACATCGCACTCCGAGGCAGCCGACTCCCCTACCTCAAACAGGGCGGACGCGAGTTCCCCGTATGGGCACAGTTCCGCGAAGAAAACCGAAAATCACGCGACAACCTCGACAACGTCGCCGTCATCGGAGGGCTCGGATCCCTCGTGCCCCTCAACCAGCTCGTCATGTTCAACAAGGCGGAAAGCCCCGCAACCATCGAGCGTATCGACGCCAAAAACGTCGTCACCATCTCCGCAAAAATACAGATCGAAAACCTCCTCGTCATACAGCAACAACTCCAAAAAGTTGTCGACGAGTTTCCCCTGCCCCCGGGATACTCCATCCAGTTGGGCGACGAGTTCCGCGAAATGGCTACCAACATGGCCAACTTCGCTACCACCCTCGTCATGGCCATCATTCTCATCTACATCGTCATGGCCGCCCTGTTCGAGTCCATGGTCCTGCCCCTCTCCGTCCTCACCTCCGTACCCCTCGCGTTCGTCGGCGTGTACTGGGCCATGTTCATCTGCGGAACCCCACTCGACACCGTCGGCCTCATCGGATGCATTCTCATGGTCGGCGTCATCGTCAACAACGGTATCGTCATCGTTGACCACATCAACTTCCTGCGGGCGGAAGGCCGCAACCGCATCGACGCCATCATGCAGGCCGGCCGCGACAGGTTCCGCCCCGTCATGATGACCGCCCTCACCACCATACTCGGCTGCGTGCCCCTTGCCATCGTACCCAAAACCGGCGGCACCATCTCATTCGTCAGCCTCGGGAGAGCCCTCATCGGCGGCCTCACCGTCGGCACACTCCTCACCCTCGTCGTCGTACCCCTCCTCTACTCAGTTATCGACGACGCACGCGAATGGTTCACCAGCTACGCCGCAAGCCTCACCGGCCTCGGCCGCCGCCGATCTCTCGCCGCGGAACCCGCCAAAACCAGTACCACAAGCCCCTCGCTCTAATCACTCCTCCAGCGTCACCTTCACATCCGCCAGCGTCGACAGCGCGTCCGCAAACGAGTTGAATACCACTCCCTTCTGCGTCCACTCCAACAGCGTCCGCGCCCCTCCCGGCAACCCAACCTTACCCAGACATCTCATGTGTTTCATGGCGCGATCCTTCACCCCAGCCTGTCGTTGTTATCAATTGCGGCCTACGGTCCACAGCCTTCTTCTAAAAGTCCACTTGGAACCGCGTCTGCAAAATATCCATGTCGCCCGAATACAAATCATGATGTATATCTGCAAACACGTAATTCAACATCCACCGCATGTTCGCGTTCAAATACCAATTCAAACCCAACGTAATATTCGCCTGCCGCCCGCCCCGCACTCCGCCCGAATTCAAATCAATCCGGCTGTACCGCGCCGCAACTTCCCACGCACCCGGGCCGCCCCGCAGCGTAAAATCCCGCGCCGGACGCACCCGGCCAAACGTCCCGATCCCCGGGTCGTACGCCCGCGACTCGCCTGTCAAAAAATAGCTCGCCAGAACGTAATACCCGTCAAAATCTTCTGTACTGTCGAACGTTGTCTCCACCCGCGCCCGCGTATACTCCCCCTGCATCGAAAACGGCCCAAACACCAACGCGCTCTCCAGCCCAAACAAATCCACGTCGTCCGCACGAGCATCCTGCAGCCGGAACGGCACAAAACCCTCCGTCGTCACCCAACGGAACGCCGAAAGACGCGCCTCACTAATCGGCTGGATCTGGTACCGGTTAATGGTCGCCCCGTCCGGATCCCGGCGGCTGTACGCCGCACCAAGATGAAACAGTTTCCGGCCCTTCTCCCCATACCACGGCAGCCCCGTCACCCGCCCCGTCACCGCCCAGCCCTGATCCTCGTCTGAATCGTCCACACTCGGCCAGTTGTCCGTAGTCTTAAACGCGCCCACAGACCACGTCAACCGCTCTGCGCCCTCATCGCCCAACGCATTGTTCAACATCACACCCGCGTTCCGCGCGGGATCAAACGCCGACGGCAACGCCAGTTCCATGAACGTCGTATAGCTCGTGTTCGTCAACTCTTCCAGCCCGAACGGCTCCTTGAAATGGCCCAGCGTCAGCCGGCCCGCATAAGGAATGTTCCGCATGCCGATGTACGTGTCCGTGAACCCGCTCGGACCCTTCTCCCCCGCCAGGTCGTACTCCAGCCGGAAAAAGTAATCCCGGTAAATGTCCCCCTGCAAATTGATGCGGGCCGTACGGAAACCAAGGCCGTTCTGCTCGTCCCCCAGGCTGTTTTTCAGACGCCCGTCCTGGTCGAACCACGCCAGGTCATAAAAAATCCGCCCGCCCACCCGCAACTTGAAATCCCCATCACTGCTCTCAAACCTCAACCCGTCCTTCCAAAACACCCGGAAATTGTCCTGGCTCACCTCCTCCAGTTTTGTCACCCGCTCCTCTATCGCAGACGGTGCGGCCGCCGGCGCCTGCCCCGGCGAAGTCTCAACCGGCGCAGCCGGCGCGGCCGTCACATCTGCCGCCGGCGCACCCGAACCCCCTTTCAGCTCTTTAACCTGGCTCTCCAAATCCGCCACCCGCTTCTCGAGCCGCTCCACCGCTTCCCTCACCTCCCGCTCACGCCCCGTCAACGCCCCCTCCTGTCCAAACGCCCCCACCGCGCTCCCCAGCATAATGCCAATAACACAGATTCCAACTACGCCCCGCTCAAACATCCCACAGCCCTCCCTTCCCTCGCTATCATACAACAACCCCCTTCCGCCAAACAGTTCCCGAACCCGCCGGACATGGTTCCCCACTGCGCGTCATCGTTTGGAAAGTACGGGGGCAGTCTCTATAATTGAATTGAGGGAAAAGACATGAAATGCACGTTATGCAAACATGGCGAAACCGCTCCCGGAACCACCACCGTCAATCTCAACCAGGGTGAGTCCACCATCATCATTAAAGGAGTTCCCGCCGAAATCTGTACCAACTGCGGCGAATACTACGTCTCCGAAGAAATCAACGCACAACTCCTCCGCCTTGCCGAAGAAGCCGTACGAAAAGGCGCCGAAGTCGAAATCATCCGCTTCGCCGCATAACTACGTCCACTTAAAACTTCGCACTGAGCACTTCGCACTCAGAACTGTTTCTTACATCTTCTGCATCATCGCCAGAAATTCGGCGTTAGTCTTCGTTTTCTTCAGTTTATTGATCAGCAGCTCCGTTGCTTCCGCCACCTCGAGCGGGCTCAGTACGCGCAGCAACAGCCAGATCCGCTGAAGCTCTTCCTGACCCACCAGCAACTCTTCCTTCCTCGTCCGCGACTTGTGCACGTCGATGGCCGGGAAGATCCTCTTCTCCATCAGCCGCCGGTCCAGGTGGATTTCCATGTTGCCCGTGCCCTTGAACTCTTCAAAGATCACGTCGTCCATCCGGCTGCCCGTCTCGATCAGCGCCGTCGCCAGGATCGTCAGGCTGCCACCTTCCTCGATATTTCTGGCCGCACCGAAAAACCGTTTCGGCCGCTGCAACGCGTTCGCGTCCACCCCGCCCGACAACACCTTCCCGCTCGGCGGAACTATCACGTTATACGCGCGCGCCAACCGCGTGATCGAGTCCAGTAAAATCACCACGTCGCGCTTGTGCTCCACCAGACGCTTCGCCTTCTCCAACACCATCTCCGCCACCTGAACGTGCCGTTCCGGCGGCTCATCGAACGTCGACGCGATCACCTCGCCCTTCACCGACCGCGTCATGTCCGTCACTTCTTCCGGCCGCTCGTCGATCAACAGCACGATCACCGTCGCGTCCGGGTGGTTGTGCGTGATGCTGTTCGCGATCTTCTGCAACAGCACCGTCTTGCCCGTGAACGGCGCAGCAACAATAAGCCCGCGCTGGCCCTTCCCGATTGGCGCGATAAGGTCCATGATCCGCGGCGCGATCTCCTCCTGCGTCGTCTCCAGCCGGAACCGCTCATCCGGATGAAGCGGCGTCAAGCTGTCGAAAATGATCCGCTCCCGCGCTACCTCCGGCGACTCCCCGTTCACCGCCTCCACTTTCAGCAGCGCAAAATAACGCTCCCCTTCTTTCGGCGGCCGCACATGACCCTGGATCGTATCACCAGTCCGCAGCGAAAACTTCCGTATCTGCGACGGCGACACATAAATGTCGTCCGGGCCCGGCAAATACGAATAGTCGCCCGAACGAAGAAATCCAAAACCGTCCGGCAGGATCTCCAGCGTACCTTCGCCGTAGATCGACCCCGCCTTCTCGATGCTGCCCTGCAACACCTTGAAGATCAGGTCCTGTTTCTTCAGCCCGGTGTAGCCGTCGATCCCAAGCTGCCGCGCAATGTCGATCAACTCATTCATCGACATCGATTTCAGCGCCGTGATCTCGATCTCCGGACCGTTGCTTACCGGGATCTCCTCCGGCTCGATATCGTTCGGCATCACTTCCACCGGCGGCCGGTTCTGCATCTGCTGCTGGTGGGGTTTCGGCCCCTTGTTTTTCCCGTGGCCAGGCCGGTTGCCCGGTCCGCCCGGGCGTTTCGGGCCGCGCGGCCGGTTTTTCTGCTGCAACTTGTCTCCGTTTCTATCAGGCATTCATATCCCCTTTGGGCGCCGCCGTCATCTCAACCCCGTGCATCCCGCACGGCCTTGCGGCTCCGGGCTTGGCGCCTCGCATTTCCGCGCACCCGCTCGGGCACGCCCTGTCTTCTTCAACACTTCCATCAACACAAAATTGTCCCCACACTCGCACGTCCTGCGGTGCAGTTCGTTCATCTAACGCGCCTTCTCAGGCGCGATCGCCTCTTCTTAGCTGGCGCCGCGTCCGCCAGGACGCGATCGCCTCTTCTTAGAGGCGCTCAGTGGATCACGGCCCAGTTCTGGCCTATCCCCACGTCTACCTTCAGCGGCACACTCAGCCGCAACGCGCTTTCCATCACATCCTTCACCACGCCCGCCGTCTCCTCCGCCTCATCCTCCGGGCTTTCCACGAGCAGTTCGTCGTGTACCTGCAACAGCAGCCGCGACCGCCTCGTCTCCAGTTCACGGTCAAGCCGCAGCATCGCCAGCTTGATGATATCCGCCGCGCTCCCCTGCACCGGCGTGTTCATCGCCACGCGCTCCGCCGCCTTCCTCGGCGCCACCTCGCTGCTGTTGATATCCGGGATATACCGCCGGCGGTTCAGCACCGTCGTCACATAACCGTCCGCACGCGCTTTCCGCAGCGTACCCTCAATCCACTCCGCCACACCCGGATACTGCTCAAAATAATTGTCGATAAACCGCGCCGCGTCCGACTGGCTGATCCCGGTGTTTCGCGCAAGGCCAAACGGGCTGATACCGTAAATCACACCAAAATTCACCGCCTTCGCCTGCCTGCGCATCTCCGGCGTCACCAACTCCGGATTCACTCCGAATATCCTCGACGCCGTGTCACGGTGGATGTCTACGTCCTTCTCGAACGCCTCACGAAGTGCGGCATCGCCCGAAAGGTGCGCTAAAACACGTAATTCAATTTGTGAATAATCCGCCGATATCAGCCGGCAACCCTTCGCCGGCACAAAACCCTCGCGGATTCGACGTCCAATCTCGCTCCGGATCGGGATGTTCTGAAGATTCGGGTCGCTGCTCGACAACCGGCCCGTCGCCGTCACCGCCTGGTTAAACGACGTGTGGATTCGGCCCGTATCCGGGTGCACCAGCTTGGGCAGCGTCTCAACGTACGTCCCGCGAAGTTTCTCAAGCATCCGGTACTCCAAAATGAGCTTCGGAAGCGGATGCTCCAGCGCAAGCTCCTCCAAAACGTCGACGTCCGTCGAATAACCCGTCTTGGTTTTACGCCGCGGCGCAAGCCCGATCTTTTCAAATAGGATCGCCTGAAGTTGTTTCGGCGAATTGATCTGAAACGGTTCGCCGGCCACCTCGTGGATTTGCGCCTCGAGGGCCTTCAACCGCACGGCAATTTCGTCGTACAGGCGTTTGAATACGGCGGGATCGATCGCTATGCCGGCCATCTCCATTCGGGCCAGCACGCCTATCAGCGGCAGCTCAACTTCCCTGTACAGCCTGTCTACCGCTCGTTCCCGGAGCAAGCCCCGGAATACCCCTGCCAGCCGCCACGAGATATCCGCGTCTTCGCACGCATACTCGCACGCTTTGTCAATGGGAACCTTGTCAAACGTGACGGCTTTTGATCCCCTGCCGATCAAGTCGGTTATCGGGATCATTTTACGCTTGAGGTACTGAAGGCTGACTTCGCTTAGATTATGCCTTAACCGGGACGGGTCAGTCAAGTACGATGCCACCATCGTATCCATCGTAATACCCTCGAGCCGGATCCCCGACCGCGCCAATACCACCAGGTCATACTTGATATTGTGGCCCGTCTTGCCCACCGAACCGTCCTCCAGAAGCGGCCGCAGCTTCTCCAGCGCCGTCTCCCGGTCCAACTGCTCCAGCCCGCGGGGCGCCGCTTCCGGACCCCCAAGCTCCTCCCAAAGCCCCGGCGCGTCACAGCTATGACCCACCGGCACGTACCACGCCCGCTGGGGCTCGCACGACAACGATACCCCCACCAACTCCGCCCGCATCGGGTCAATCGACGTCGTCTCCGTATCGATTGCAAACTCACCCGCCGCCCTCAACTTCCTTATAACCTCGTCCAACTGCTCTCCTGTCCAAATATGTACGTATCGAAGATCCTCTTCCGTCCCCGCATCCGGCAAATACTTCTCCAACAGCGTCTGAAACTCCAACTCCGCAAAAACCTTCGCCAACCGGGCCGGATCCGGTTCCGCCCGCAGGCATCTCCCAAAATCAAAATCAACCTCCACATGCGTGTCGATCGTCGCCAGTTGTCTGCTCAAGAACGCTATATCTCGACCCGTCTCCAGCCGCTCCCGCAGCTTCCCCGAAATCTCCCCGATGTGCTCGTAAATCGACTCCAGCGACCCATACGTCTCCAGCAGTTTTCGCGCCGTTTTTTCACCGATCCCGCGTATCCCCGGCACATTGTCCGTCGTATCGCCCATCAGGCCCAGCGCGTCCGCCACGTGATCCGGCCCCACGCCAAAACGCTCCCGAACTTCCCCCGCACGATACCAGACCCCCTCCTCGCCCTTCGCCGGGTCATAGGCCACCACGTGATCCGTCACCAACTGCAAAAGGTCCTTGTCGCTCGTCACCAGCACCGTCTCCATACCCGCCGCCTCCGCGCGCCGCGCCAGCGTTCCCAGAACGTCGTCCGCCTCTACGGTCGGAATACGCAATATGGGTATACGGAAAGCTTCAAGCACCATGTCAATGAGCGGGAATTGCTGGACGAGGTCCGGCGGTGTGGCTCTGCGGGTGGCCTTGTACTCCGGGTACAATTCCTCCCGAAAGGTCTTGCCTGCTGCATCAAACACCACCGCCAAGTGCGTGAATTCCTCTTCCCGCAAGATTTTCATCAGCACACGCGTAAAACCGTAAACCGCGTTTGTCGGCCGCCCCTTCGAATCCGTCAGAGCCGACCGAATCGCAAAAAACGACCGGTACGCGAACGCCGTCCCGTCAAACAAAAATACCCGGTCAGCCATGGCGCACCCCTCGAACCACCGCCAATACTTCCTGCGCAGCGCGTCGCGACGCCCCCGCCTCGCCCAAACCCGCACGCAACGCCCGCAAGTCGTCCACCATCTGCTTCCGCCGCGGCGTCTCGTCAATCAACTCCAGCGCATGCGGCAAAATCTCCCCCGCCGTCGCCCTGCCCTGGATAAACTCCGGGACGATCTCCCGCCCCGCCAGTATGTTCACCAACCCGATATGCTCGATCTTCACCACGTGCCGCGCTATCCAATAATTCAGCGGCGCCGTCCGATACACAATCACCATCGGCACGCCAAAAATCGCCGTCTCAAGCGTCGCCGTGCCCGAAGCCACCAGGCAAAACCGCGACCCGCTCAGCACCTCGTACGTCTGGCCCACAACCGTCTCCAGATCAAAACCACCGGCCAGACCCCGGATCTGCGCCTCCCGGCCCACGTCCACGCAAGGCGCCACAAAACGCGCACCCGGATGCGCCTCCCGAATCCCCCGCGCCACATCCACAAGCGTTCCCATCAGGCGCGATATCTCCTGCTCCCGGCTGCCCGGCAACAGGCCTATCACGCAATCCCCCTTGAAAAGACCGCTCGGCCGGAACCGCGCCACCTGATCCAACAGCGGATGCCCCACGTACGCGCAATCCACCCCGACTGACCGGTAAAGCGCCTCCTCAAACGGCAGGATCACCAGCATCTTGTCTACAAGTCTCGCAATCGTATGTATCCGGCCCTTCTTCCACGCCCATACCTGCGGGCTCACGTAATAAACAACCGGAATCCCCAAACCCCGCGCCGCTCTGGCCAGCCGTATGTTAAATCCAGGATAATCAATCACCACAAGGCACGCTGGACGCAACTCCTCAAGCCGACGAACCGTTTCCAAAAAAACTCGACGAATCCAACCAAACGACTTCAACACCTCCCAAAATCCCATGATGCCTCGACCCGCAACGTCCTCCAGAAGCCGCATGCCCGCCGCCGACATCTTCCCGCCGCCCAACCCCTCAAACTCCAACCGACCATCCGCTTCCCGAAGCGCCTCGATCAGGTTCGCTCCATGCAAATCGCCCGACGACTCGCCCGCTGAAAAAAATAGCACGCTCAACCCGACCCCCGAACGCGCGTCGCGCGCGCCGTGTCCACCACCTGCTGCGCCAGTTCAAGCGCCGCCAGGCCGTCCTCCCCCGAAACCACTGGGCGACAGCCGTTCCGAACGCAATCCACAAACGACTCGAGCTCGCGTTTCAGCGGCTCCTCACGTTCCACCGGCAGCGACTCCACCGTCACCAACTCCATTGGCGACCTTCCCGGCTCGACCCGGCCCGGCTTCTTCCGATACACCAGCACCTCCTGCTCGCTATAATCCGTCGACAGGTAAGCGTCCTGCTCAAACACCCGGATTTTCCGCATCCGATCAACCGAGATCCGGCTGCACGTCAGGTTCGCCACGCAACCCGATTCAAACCGGATACGCGCGTTCGCTATGTCCTCATACTGCGAAAATACCGGCACACCCACCGCGTCCACCTGCACCGCTCGCGTCCCCACCAGCGCCAGAACCAGGTCCAGGTCATGGATCATCAGGTCGTGCACCACGCTCACATCATCACCACGGCTCGGATACGGGCTCAGCCGGTGGCACTCGATAAACCGCGGCAATTTAACAAATCTCATCAACGCCATTACGGCACCGTTAAACCGCTCAATGTGGCCCACCTGCAACACCCGGCCCAAACCTCGCGCCGCGGCCACCATCTCACGCCCCTCACCCACCGTCGCCGATATCGGCTTCTCCACCAGCACGTCCACGCCCGCCTTCAGCAACTCCAGCACAACCCCATAGTGCTGCGTCGTCGGTACCGCCACCGATACCGCATCCACCCCCAGCTTCACCAACTCGCCTATCGACCCGCATACGGCCGCCCCAAAATCCTCTCCCGCCTTCTCCGCCCGCCCACGATCCACGTCTACCACCCCCGCCAACTCCACATGCTCCAAGCCCGCGTAAGTCCGCGCATGGTGATAGCCCAAGTGGCCCACACCCACCACGCCTGTTTTTAATAGCGACATTCGGGAAACCCTCGGATGCCGGAAAGGCCGTTTTGGAAGATATCCACGCAAAATTCAGCGTACGTCTGGGACGCCCCCCGGCCGCGCCGTCTTCGGCGCGCGTTGTGGGGGGTGTCCCTATGTTGACTCCAACTGCTTGCCTTCTTTGGTCGCTGGCAGCCCGCGTTATGAACGGATGTGGCGAATGAACATCCTAAAGGACGCGGCATGGCCGCGGTTCCGACTTACTTTGTAATGCCCCGGATCGATTTACGAATAAACTCGACAAAATGAGTCCGTTCCGGGCTCTCTTCAATGGTACTTTCAATTTCGTGCAGTGCCTGCGTCGTGTTCAAGTCCAACCGGAACATGATCTTAAACATCTGCCGGACTCGCGCACGCTGCGCCACGTCAAACCCGCTCCGCTTCAAACCTACCGTGTTCGGACCGCAGCAAACCGCAGGGTTGCCATCCACGATCATGAACGGAGGCACGTCTTTCGCCACCCGCGACAGACCCCCCACAAACGCCAGCGAGCCCACCACGCATTCCTGGTGTATTCCCGAGAGCCCCCCCAGGATCGCCCCGTCCTCCACATCCACATGACCCGCCAGCGACGCACAGTTCG
>JAPLKX010000203.1 GCA_026387845.1 Candidatus Hydrogenedentota bacterium
GATACTCGCGCGCATCATTTCCTACGTCAAAGACACGCCGCAGGACGGCCGGATTGAACCTGACGCGACGCCGTGCGGGAAGGCCTTGCGCGTTTCCACGTTCCCTACGGTGGAGGGCGAGAAACTCGTAATCCGTGTGCTCGATATGGACCACGCCCTGCTCTCGTTGGACGGGCTGGGGTTTGATGCGCAAACCGTCGAGGTCCTGCGCAGCCTGGTCATGCGGCCGAACGGCGCCATTCTGCTGACAGGCCCGGCATCGAGCGGGAAGACGACCACCATTTACTCGCTGCTGAACGAAATCATCCTGCGGCGGAAGCCCGCGCCGCATACGGTCACCATTGAAGACCCGGTCGAATGCCGGCTGGGCCGGATCAGCCAGTCGCAGATAAACGTTCACGCGGGGTTTACGTACGAGGCCGCGCTCAAAGCGCTGCTGCGGCAAGACCCCGAGGTCATTATGCTGGGCGAAATCCGCGACCCTGAGACGGCCCGGGCCGCGATTCAGGCGGGGCTGACGGGCCATCTGGTAATCAGCACGGTACACAGCGGGACTGCGGCGGGGGTGTTCACGCGTCTGTTGGACATGGGCGTCGAGCCATACCTGGTTGCGTCGTCAATTACGGGCGTCCTCTCGCAGCGCCTCCTGCGCAGGACCTGCCCCGATTGCGCGCTACCCTACCCGCCTGACCCTGCGCTTGCCGCCGGGTTGGGGCTAATCGTCTCCGGTGAGGAGCAGCCCATCTCGAACATAGCCGTGAACGTCCCCACCCTACCCCTTTTCCGGCGCGGCGCAGGGTGCCCCGCATGCCTCAACATCGGGTACCGAGGCCGGTTTGCGGTCGGCGAATTGCTGCTTGTCAACGAGCAGATCTCGAATCTCCTCCTCACCCACCCGCGCACCTCCGATCTCCACAATGCCGCGCTCGAGGCCCATATGCGGCCACTCTGGCAGGACGCGGCTGGACGAGTTGCCGCCGGCCAAACCACCGTCGAGGAAGTGACCCGTGTCATCGGCCCCAACCCGAGGGAGGCAAAATGACCAGCCCCCGCAAAACTAATCATAACGCCGGATTCACTCTCCTCGAACTCGTGGCGGCCCTGTTTGTCTTCGCCGTCGGCCTGCTCGGCACTGTCCAGATGTACAACGTTCTCGCCGGTAAACTCCTCCACGTCCAGGAGTCTGAAATTGCTGCCAGAGCACTCAACGCCGAAATTGAAACTCTCCGGTCCCTCCCGTTCAGCCAACTGACCAACAGGGAAGACGCTTCCTTCGTCTCCCAACCCTACGGAACCGAAAACCTCGTCAACCTTACCACGCGCCTCACGATCCGCCCCTACCCGGATTCCGGGCTCAACCTGAAACAAATCACCGCCACTGTCCTCTGGACGGGTGAGCACGGCCGGAAGATCGAAAAATCGGCAACCACCCTCATCACCAATAAGGAGGCCCGAACATGACCTCCCGCCCGTTCAACAAGGCCGGCATCAGCTTGCTTGAAGTCCTTGCAACGGCCGCCATCATGGCTATGCTTGTAAATGTCATCATCGGCGTCATGCTCGGCGGGAACCGGCTCAGCGCAACCAGCATCGCCACGCTCGACCGAATCCAGCGTTCCGCAGATATCCGCGAGGCTTTTGCGCGCGACGTCAAATCCTCATTTGGTGTCGCCCCGTCTGTTCTCACCTACGCCACAACGGAAAACCAACTCGTTCTCGAACTACCCCCGCTCATCGAAAAGCCCGGCGCACCACACTACGCCGTATATGGACTGCTCAAGTCTAAACGCCGCCTCGACCGGCTTGAATTCACCGTCGACAACGAAAAGCCCGTAATCGAATCGTTCCAAACGTTCCCCATGGACCTCGAAGGATTCCGGGTTGACCACGCCGACCGGCTTGTCTCCGTCCAACTCGACGCCGACCAGACCGGGAACCGGCCGCTGCCGCCCGGCTGCAAACGAAAGCCGCCCGTGACCTACCGCTTCACCGCCGCCGCGCGAAGCCAATCGGGAGGCCGCGCATCATGAAACACAACCGCGGCGCTGCTATGCTGCTCGCCCTGAGTGCTCTCGCCATCATGACCATATCCCTTTCCGCCACACTCGCCTGGTTTCACGTCACGTTCAAATACACCACCCTGAATGAGGCCCGGCAGGTCTGTTCACACATTGCCGAAGCCGGGCTCGACAAGGCACTCGCCGAACTCCAGGCCGGAAACCGCACCTACACCGGCGAAACAAATACGTCGCTCGGCGACGGCTCGTTCTCCGTAGCCGTCGCCCCGGCCGATCGCGCCGGCTGGCTCGCCATACTATCCACCGGCACGCTGCCGCGCGGCGCCACGTCCGTCACCGTACGCCTGCGCGAGGAAGTACAAGTCGATCCCGCCGGAACCATTCGCGCCATCGAATGGCGGGAGGTGCGGCCATGAAGAAAAAAGGGTTCACGCTCATCGAACTGCTGTTCGTCATCGCACTCATCGGCATCCTCGCCGCCATACTGTTGCCGGCCCTCGCCAGGGCGCGCGAAAACGCCCGGCGTGTTTCCTGCGCGAACAACCTCAGCCAGCTCGGGCTCATCCTCCACATGTTCGCCGATGAGAACGACGGGAAACTCCCATGGAGCGGCGGAAAAAACAACGCCAACTGCCTGCTCCCCCTCAACGGCAGGTATTACGAGGACGAACGAATCTTCTGCTGCCCCTCCGACGGTACGGCGCAGTTCAGTTACGATCGCGGTAAAGAAGTGGCGCCCCCGTTCTCGGCGCTACTTGATGACGTCTATGGGGTTCGCGCCAGTTACGACTATTTCGGCGCATATACCGAAGCTCCCATCACGCTCCCGCCGCCCCAGTACCCGATCCCGCGCATCCCCGTCATGTGGGACATCACCGGCGACGTCGAAAACTTCAACCACATACCCGGCGGCGGAAACGTCCTGTCGCTCGACGGGTCCGTTGAGTTCATCCTCTGGCACGACTGGGCCGCACCCAACTTCCCTTACAAACCCACGGATATCGCCTACCAGCAGCCAACCAACCCGTCGTCCGAAGAAGTTCTCGATGCCTGGCGAGACCGGGTGAGCAATCCGCCTGCTCCGCCATTTTTCAAGGCCGGCTCTCCGGCAAGGAAGGTGGCGCCGAAGTCCCCCCGGCGGCGGTAACGGCGCGGGGTGGGCGCGGGCTCCCGCGCGACCGCTCGTTGCTTGCAAGGCCCAACCTGAATCCTGCACAATCCACTCCTATTTTTCTTGAAGTGTTGTCAACAAGGAAGTGCCCGATGTTCAAGTTCTTTGCCGCTGTTTTGTTTGCGTCCGCTGCCGCGGCGCAATACGCCGTTCCCGTGCTGCCACCCGAGTGCAAGAGAATTACCGACGCTCAAACGGGCGTCCAGCTCACGTTTCTCACGACTAATCCGGCATCAGATAACAACCTGTATTTCCACGAGCGATCCTGGCTCGCCGACGGCTCCCTCATCCTGTTCACCTCCGCGCGCGAAGATGGGGGCCTTATGGGCTACGTTGTCCAAACCGGCGAACTCCTCCGGCTCACCACGCCTTCGGGCAACCTCGGCGGAGCCACCGCCGCAATCAGCGGCTCGGGCTTCTACGCCCTGCGAAACCGTGAAGTCCTTCAACTCTCGCTGGACCTCACGCCGTCCCCTGACCCCCAATCGAAGCCATCGCAGGCCACCGTTACCGAGCGGGTCATCTGCACCATTCCGGACGGGGCCAGTGGGACCGGCCTCAATGAGAGTTGCGACGGCAAGCGTCTTTCGATCGGGCTGAGCGGCGGCGAGGTCGGCAAGCCCGCCATCTTTATCATCGACATTGACGCCGGTGCGATAAAGGAGTTGTGCCGGCCGCCCGACCCGCCGGGGTACGCCCACCACGTCCAATGGAGTTCCACGAATCCCAACCTGATCAGCTACGCCGCGCTCGAACAGCGCCTCATGATCGTGGATATCCGCGACGGCATTCCCCGGAGCATCTACACCGCGTGGCCCGGCGAACTGGTGACGCACGAGTCCTGGTGGGTCAAGGACCAAATCCTGTTCTGCGGCAGCATTCATCCCTACCCGACGGAAGACGCGCACGTCAAAGTCCTCAATATCACGACGGGCGAAGTCAGAATCATCGGGGCAGGGGCGTGGTGGCCTGAAGCCAAGCCTATCGAACTTTCCAAATATAACTGGTGGCATTCCGACGGCAGCGACGACGGCCGATGGGTCGTCGCAGACAATTGGCACGGCGACATCATGCTGTGGGAAGCCAAAACCACCCGGCCCAGGCTCCTTACCGCCGGCCACAGAACCTACGGCGATGGCGACCACCCCCACGTCGGGTTCGACCGGGCCGGCAAAGCCGTCGTCTTCACCTCCCACATGCTCGGAAACGAAGACGTCTGCATCGCCGAAATCCCTCAGGAGTGGCAGGACGAAAACCCATAATCAACTTGTTCTGACAGCCACAACGCCTGTAATTACATCGCCCCGGCCCGCGTAAGTTTTTTCGGCACAATGCCTTACAGATATTCAACTTGGCCCCCATCAAGCCGCTCGCTTTTTTTGTGGTGTGTTTTCCGCCATTGGAGTAGGATAAACGTGTAGAAAGCGATTATTTGTTTGGTCGTCAAAACTGTAGGAGAACAGGGAAATGAAAGTTAAAGGATTTACGCTGATCGAACTGCTTGTCGTCATTGCCATCATCGGTATTCTCGCAGCAATCCTGCTGCCGGCACTGGCCCGGGCGCGGGAAGCGGCACGGCGGGCCAGTTGCGCCAACAACCTCAAACAAACCGGCCTCGCTTTCAAG
>JAPLKX010000515.1 GCA_026387845.1 Candidatus Hydrogenedentota bacterium
CTTTCACTTGCCGGAACTCCTGCAACGGCACCATAAACCCAATGAGATTGACTTCAGCGTCCCGGATGGCCAGCAGGTCCTCGTCGAATTTGGGGCCGGCCCTCAAGCTGCCGCTGGTTTTCCGCAGCAATTCCCATTGGAGGAGCGGTACGCCCTGGCCGGCCTGCGCGGCTTCAGTGGTTCTTCGAACTTTTTCAAAGTAGTCGGAGAGGCTGCCGCGGCGCATGTAGCCGTTAAAAAAGACGACGGCCGCGAGGATAACGACTATTCCAACTATGGTTCCGATTTCACGAACTGCGCGTTTTCGCACAACGGTACTCCCAACCAACGCTCATAAAACGCTCCTAATAGGATACCTAACAGGCACGTGATTGTGCAAGATCGCCAACGCGAAACGCGGAATGCGGAACGGGGAATGCCTCCTTCCGCGTTTCGCGTTTGAGGTCGGCTTACAATTCAGAAAGGTCGCGGGCCACATCGGTTCTGTACGCCTGCCATGCGGGAGCGATCCCGGCAATGATGCCCACCAGACCCACCACGGAAAACGCCGCCAATTGTTCGTTGGTTAACATGGTGAAAACATCGATGGTAAGGCCGTACTGGCGGGTCAGGTAGAGGCCGACGCCCCACGTCGCCAGGTTGCCCACGACCCACCCCGCCGCCACGCCCAGCACCGTTACCAGAAACGCCTCAATAAGGACAGACCCGACAATCTCGTAGGCGGAGGCCCCGAGCGCCCGCATGATGGCCAGGTCGCGTCGCCGCTGGAGGATCGACAGGTACAGGCCGATTAATATGGAGATGGCCGAAATGACGACTACGAGGTACCCCACCGAGAGCAGCACGCTTTTGGCGGTGCCGAGCAGGCTGGCGTAGAGGTTCTGGATCTGGTTGATTGGGATGGTGGCCATCGCGTTGTAGGTGTCGTTGACGTATTCGACGAACTGGAACCGCAGCGCGGGGCTTTGCAGCGACACCAGCACCGCCGTGATCTCGAGCGGATCAGCCCCCGCACGGGTTTCGCCCCCGGCCTCTTCGGCGGCGTTATGTTTTTGGCCGTGGACATCCCACACCGAAGCGAGATCGGCGAAAATCGCCCGGTCATTGGGGCTGCCGGACGGATCGAGAATGCCGACGACGGTGTAGGGATTTGCGACATGGTCTTCGCGGACGCCGTCGGGCAGCTCGATAAAGCCGTGGGACCCGATGAACGTGTCGCCTACTTTTAAGTCTTCGGCTCGTGCGATGGTGCTTCCGAGCACGGCTTCCATGGGTTTTTGGAACAACCTACCTTCGGCGAGGTTGAACGGTTTTCTTTGTTCGCCGGATACGGGGTTGGTCCACGTATAGGAGAAGAGGCCGGTGGTAGTGCCGACGATTCTGAACCCTCTGTAGGTGTCGCCCAGGCTGATGGGGAACGCGGCGTCGACGTCTTCGTTTTTCTCGATGGCCTCAAAATCGGACAGCCGGATGTTTCCGGTGGGGGCGTCCATGAAATACAGGGCGCTCAGAACCAGTTGGAGCGGGCTTCCTTTGGCGCCGACAACGATGTCGAACGACTGGCCTTCTTCTTCGAACCGTTTCCGCGTTTCCTCGCGCAGGGTCAGCACGGAGTAGATGAGCCCGACACCCAGCGCCACGGACAGGATCGTGAGGGCCGACGTGAACCTCCGGTTCCAGAGATAGCCCCACGCAATGTGCCATAGGC
>JAPLKX010000023.1 GCA_026387845.1 Candidatus Hydrogenedentota bacterium
GTGGCCATCGTGGCCACGGACGGGTTTGAGCAGTCCGAACTGCTCGAGCCAAAGAAGGCGTTGGAGAAGGCGGGGGCAAAAACGTATATCGTGTCCCCCAAGGAGGGTTCGATCAAAGGTTGGAACCACACCCAATGGGGCGAAACCGTCAAGGTGGATGTTCCAATCGAACAGGCCGACGCGGAGGGGTTCGACGCGCTGGTGCTCCCGGGCGGCGTGATGAACCCGGACGCGCTCCGCACGGACAAGCGGGTGCTTGATTTCGTCCGGAGCTTTTTTGAGCAGCACAAGCCGGTGGCGGCCATCTGCCACGGCCCGTGGACGCTGATCAACGCGGGCGTCGTGCGCGGGCGTCATATGACCTCGTACCATACGATCCGTGTTGACCTTGAGAACGCGGGCGCCGAGTGGGTGGATCAGGAGGTCGTCGTGGACAACGGGCTGGTCACCAGCCGGAGCCCGAGCGACCTCAAAGCGTTCAACGACAAGATGATCGAAGAGATCTACGAAGGCGCGCACGTATTCCAGACGGTGTAAGCGCACAAACGACCCCCTTTGCCTGACCAAAACGACGGCAGGGGGGCCGTTTTGTATAATGCGATGCGCGGGCAGCGTCGCGGTCGGGTCGCGCTCCCGTGCGACCGGGTCAGGTTGGCAAATCGACACGTTCGCGCCGCGGCCCGCCAAGTTCATCCGGCTCACGGGCCTGACCAACTCGACCGGCCAGCCGCTATTGCAGGTGGTGGAATTCGAGGCCTATGACCGGTAGTCCGTTGCCGCCACGGGACCTGATCCGGTACAATCAATTCTTGGAATAGATCGTAGTTGCTTTTAGCGTGAAGGAGTGGTGGTCTTCATGGGTGGTTTTTTCGGGGTGATCTCAAAAAAGGACTGTGTAGCCGACCTGTTTTACGGCACGGACTATCATTCGCACCTGGGGACATGCCGGGGCGGGTTGGCGGTGCTGAACGGGGCCGGGTTCGAGCGCCATATCCACGATATTACGAATGCGCAGTTCCGCTCGAAGTTTGAAGACGACATCAAGCTGATGCGGGGCAACAGCGGGATTGGCGTGATCAGCGACAACGAATCTCAGCCGCTCATTATCGGCTCACACCTCGGCCCGTACGCCATCGTAACTGTCGGCATTATTCACAATCTCGAACAAATCGCCGCCCAGGCATTCAAAAAACGGACTACCCACTTCTCCGAAATGAGCGGGGGCGGCCTGAACCCCACGGAAGTGATCGCGACCCTCATCAACCAGGAATCTACGTTCGAGGACGGGATTCGCAACGCCCAGGAAATGATCGAAGGGTCGTGTTCGGTGCTGTTGCTGACGGAACACGGCATCTACGCGGGCCGGGACAAATTGGGCAGGACGCCCATCATCATCGGTAAGAAACCCGGTTCGTATGCCGCCACGTTCGAGACGACCGCATTTCCAAACCTCAACTATGAGATCGAGGGGTACTTGGGCCCGGGCGAGGTGGGCCTGCTCACGCCGGACGGCTACGAACAGAAAAAAGCGCCCGGCGACACGCTCCAGATCTGTTCGTTCCTCTGGGTGTACTACGGTTTCCCGGGGTCGAGTTACGAGAACGTCAACGTCGAGATGGTGCGGAACCGATGCGGCGCCGCACTCGCCCGGCACGACAAGGGAATCGAGATCGACCTCGTCGCCGGCATTCCCGATTCGGGCACGGGCCACGCCATCGGCTACGCCAACGAGGCCCGCGTGCCGTACGGCCGGCCGTTTGCGAAATACACGCCAACGTGGCCGCGCAGCTTTATGCCGCAGGTCCAGGAGATGCGCGATCTCGTCGCCCGGATGAAACTCATTCCCATCCGCGAACTGATTGACGGACGGCGCATCATGTTCCTCGAAGATTCGATCGTCCGCGGCACGCAACTCAAAGACACGATTCAGCGCCTGTACGACGCGGGGGCGCGGGAAGTCCACATGCGCCCGGCGTGCCCGCCGCTGATCCACCCGTGCCGGTTCCTGAACTTCTCGAGGTCGCGGTCGGAACTCGACCTGGCCGGGCGCAAAGCCATTGTCGAGATCGAGGGGAAGACGCCGGACTCGCTCGAGGATTACTCGAACACCAAATCCGACAAATACAACGACATGGTGGAGCGGGTGAGGCGCCGGCTGAATCTGACCACGCTGAAATACCAACAGTTGGACGACCTCGTGGGCGCGATCGGCCTGCCAAAACAAAAACTCTGCACCTGCTGCTGGGACGGGTGCACCGGCTGCAAGAAATAAGACTGGAGTCCGGAGACCGGAGTCCGGAGGAACGGAGCCGCTGTTGTGGTGCGGGCGTCTCGCCTGCACGTAAGAATCTTGGACAATGGTTTAGCAGGATAAGCATGAAACGGGCCCTGAATTGCTACATACGGGCGAGACGCCCGTGCCACATTAGGCTCCTACTTTAGCCCCGGTTCTGGCGCATCATGTTCAAGTTGTTCAGGGCGTTTTCAAAGTTAACAACGTTCCACCAGGCGTTGATGTACTCGTCCTTGCGGTTCTGGTACTTGAGATAGAATGCGTGCTCCCACATATCCAGGACGAAGATGGGGTCGTTGCCCCACGGCGTGAGTTTCTGGTGGTTCTCGATTTGCAGGATGCAGAGCCGATCATGTTCCGGCCGATAACTGAGCGCGCACCAGCCGCTGGCTTCGACGGCTTTGGCCGCGGCGTTGAAATGCGCCTTGAACGAGTCGACCCCCCCGAAATCCTCGTTGATCATGTCCATCAGATCTCCGGCGGGCTCGCTGCCGCCCCCTTCGGATACGGGCGCCATGCTGTTCCAGTAAAGGTTGTGGAGGAACACGCCGCCGCCGTGGAACGCGAACTGGCGCGACCAAAACTGGACATGCGTGAAGTCGTTATCCTGTCGGGCTTTGGCCAGATTCTTCTCGGCGTTGTTGAGCCCGGTCACATAGGCGGCGTGGTGTTTGTCGTGGTGAAGTTCGACGGTCTGTTTGTCGATGAAGGGTTCCAAGGCGTCGTAAGCATACGGCAACTTAGGAAGCACGTGTTCGACGAGTTGCGACATGGCCATGGCAGATTACCTCCGTTTGTGGAATTGCTTGGTTAACACGGCCTGTCGCGCAAGTATTCCCTCGGAATTGACAACCAGCCTGCACAAAAAAGACAATGCCGCCCTATGCGGCGAATTCTGGACGTGCTGAAGCGGCTCGGGCCGGGGCTGATCACCGCCTCGGTCGTTATCGGCCCGGGGAATATCGTGTCGGCCAGCCGGGCGGGGGCCGAAGGCGGCTACAGGCTGCTTTGGCTGGTGGGCCTTTCCGCGCTGCTGATGGGCATATATGCGTCGATGGGGGCGCGGCTGGGTTGTGCCCTCGAGGAGACGCCCCTGCAGTACGTGGCGCGCCGGGCGGGGAGGCCGCTGGCCGCCCTGACGGGTCTGAGCGCATTCCTGGTCACGGCCGGGTTCCAATTCGGCAACAACATGGGCGTTGCGTTTGCGGCACAGGGATTTGTGGGCGCGCCCCAACACGCCTGGATCTGGCCAATAGTTTTTACGGTGCTGGCGCTGCTGTTTCTCCACACCGCAAGCAGGGTATACGTCGCCATCGAGCGGTTGATGATGGTGCTGGTCGCCGTCATGATCCTCTGCTTCTTTGCCAACCTGTTCTGGACAGGCCTCGACCTCCCACGGCTGGCCCGGGGGCTTGTTCCGATGACAGACGGCCAGGATTTCATACTCGTCCGGGCTATTGTTCCAACCACATTTTCGGCCGTGGCGGCGTTCTACCAAGCCTATTTGGTACGGGCTAAGGGCTGGCAGCGCAACCAGATACGCCGCGCTATCGTTGACAGTTGGATCGGTATTTTGGCGATAGCTTTGATTTCGTCAAGCATTTTGGCGGGGGCGGCGGAAACACTGTATGGAACGCCGGAAACGTTTGGGAATGTCGGACAACTCGCTCAACTCCTCCGGAAACTGCTGGGACCAGCGGCCGGGCTGGTGTTTTGCCTGGGTCTCGGGGCGGCGGCCTTTTCTTCCTTTATAGTAAACGCCGTCATAGGCGGTGCGCTGCTGGCGGACGGGTTTGGGTTGGATGCGCGCATAAATGCCCGACCTACCAAGCTACTGGCGTCGGTGGTGATGCTGATAGGTTGCGTGGTGGCGGTAGTGGCGTTTGCCTGGGGAGCGGGCACGACGACCTCGCTATTGTTGGCGCAGGCTTCAACGCTTATCGCGGCGCCTCTTTGCGCGCTGATTCTGCTGGTTCTATCGAGCCGCAGAAGCGTGATGGGCGAGTTAAGGAACGGTCCGGCAACGATCTTCTTGGGCGCGGCGGGCCTGTTTGTGATTCTGGCGCTGGGGATTATGTGGGCGCTGGACTAAGTCGGTTGGATTGGACTGTGAAGCGTACAGTACTGAGACTCACAATGCTCGCTTGGCTCGGACAACCTGTTGAAACATCAGGCCCAGCGCCATCATCTGGATGCCCCACTGCTGGATGACGGCGACCGCGAGCGCGGCGGCGGCAAACTGGAGCAGGGGTATCATCGTGAACAATAACGAACTGGTAGTGGTGAGGCGGTCGGCCGCGTTCAACCGGACGTCGCGCACAATGCGCTCGATTTCCGAGTTGGAATGGATGCTCAGTACCCGGCGCTTCTGGATATAGATTTTCAGGAGCCGGGTGGAGTCGTCGGGACCGACGACGCGTGTGACGGATTTGATGTTTTGCCACGGGATGATCTGTTCGAGCCCGTGGAGGCTGTCGCCGGGGTGGAGGAGAAGGCGAAAACCGGTGTGCGTCATGAGCAGGTGGGTCGCGTGGACGGGGAACGTGAACGTTTTGAGGAATGTGGCGGCGGAGGCGATGCCGGCCATGACGCGCACGAGCGGCGGCGCCGGAAATGAGATGGTGCTTATCATGGGCGCGCCGGGCCGAAGCAGAAAGTACCAGGCCAGGAACACCATCATGCAGATCACATCGGCCCATCGAATCAGGTTCCGGGTGAATTCCGGCCCGAACACCCGCGTGCGCAACGGCGTAACGACCGAAATAAACCCGTCGTAAGCCGTATCGCGTCCATTATGTAGTTCCGCGGACACCTTGACGCACCCCCTGGTCCAGAATTCTCTGCCC
>JAPLKX010000141.1 GCA_026387845.1 Candidatus Hydrogenedentota bacterium
CATCGGTTGAGGAATTTGAAACAGCATTGGACGGAAAAAAAGGAGGAATAGTTATGGACGTGAATTCTATTCAGGCAAGCGGCGGAATGTTCATCGTCGACGGCAAGAGCATGGACCTGGGGCAGTTGATGATGGAACTCAACATCGACCGCACCAATATCATCGATGCCCAACTGGCCGACCAGATGAAAGAAGTCCAAGACAAAAACACTCAGCTTAAGGCTCTCAACGAACTGATGGCCCAATGCCGCCAGTTCAAAGCCAACAAAACCGCCGGAAACGATGACAACGCCGCCGGCGCCGAGTTTACACTGCCCGGTTACGAAGACAAAGGCGCCAAGCAAGTCAACGAGTGGTTTACCGAATTCGGACTGACAGAAACCGACGTCAATCCCAGCGACGACAAGGACGAATGGGAAGCCGAGTGGGACGCCAACATCCAAACCATCAAAGGCGCCATTGACTCCCTCAACAGCGACTCCCAGTTGGCTATGACGCGGCTTCAATCGCTCATGAACAAGCGCAACCAGTCCTACGAAGTCGTGTCCGACGTCCTCCAGAAGGACCAAAAGACTCGCGACACCATCACCGGCAACCTGAGATAATTGTCGCGGGGCCTTGCCGGTTACTACGGGAGGCGCGTCAGGTTTTCCGCGATTGTTGCAGGGTGTGCGGATTTCTCACGCATAAACGAGTCGTTGTGCCGGGCAACCAGGAGGAGTTACGGCTATGGGCGGAATCGGATCCATAACAACTAGTGGCGGCATGTTCATTGTCGATGGCCAGGCCATGGACCTCGGGCAGTTGATGATGCAAATCAACATTGACCGCACCGAAATTATCGACACCCAACTCGCAGACCAGATGGCGGACGCGCAGGAGAAAAACGCCCAGCTCAGGGCACTCAACGAACTCATGGCCCAGTGCCGACAGTTTAAAGCAAATGAATCCAACGCAAACGACGACAACGCCGGCGGCGCCGCGTTCACTCTGCCCGGATACGAAGACAAGGGCGCCATGCAAATCAACGAGTGGTTTGCCGAATTCGGCATGACCGAAACCGACGTCAATCCCGGAGACAGCAAAGAAGAGTGGGAAGCCGAGTGGGACGCCAACATCCAGACCATAAAAGGCGCTATTGACTCGCTCAACAGCGATTCCCAATTGGCCATGGTGCGCCTTCAGTCGCTGATGAACAAGCGCAATCAATCTTACGAAACGGTCTCAGACGTCCTTCAAAAGGACCAAAAGACTCGTGACACGATAGTGGGCAACCTGAGATAACAGCAGGCGGTTAGGCGCGCGCGCACGGGCGGGCGCAAGGGAGATCAACCGAATGAGTGGAAAAAATTTGACCGACGCCTCCGCGGGCGCGGCCCAGGTGGACATGGCGGCCATGATGCGCGAAATGGTGGACGCGCTCCAAGTGGAACAAAAACAGAAAGACCTGGCTCTGGATGTCCTTGACGTCCTAGCGAAAGGCGGCAACCTGGGCCAGATCCATGGACTCACAAAAAAGGATTTCGACCTCATCTACAGCGTCGGGCACACCTTCTACAAGAGCGGCAAATACGAGAAGGCCATGCCCATCTTCCAGTTTCTCACCCTCTATGACCACCCCACCAAAAAATGGTGGATGGGGCTGGGCGCTACCCTCCAGATGATGAAGCAATTCCAAAAAGCCGTAGACGCCTATTCGGTCGCCACGATCCTCGATATCGAGGACCCCAAGCCGCAGTTGCAGGCCGGATACTGCCTGTTGACCATGAAAAAAAAGAAAGAAGCGCGAAGCGCGTTGGAAGGCGTCCTGCTGTGCTGCCAGGACAACGTGCCGGCCCATGCCGTGTTTAAGAGCCAGGCCCAAGCCCTGCTCAACGGTCTCAAATAGCCGAACGGGCATAACGGGGAGAATAACCATGGATGCTGCGTGGAACGAATTTTCGGCAACAAACCTCAACCAGATTGCCCAGGCGCTCGGCTATTCCTCGGTGGATCAACTGCCGCCGTTAAGCCAGATCACCGACGCCCAGATCACCCAAGTCCAGGAACGAGTCGGCGCCGATGCCGCCTCCCAACTCTCATCCTTGCGCGATAAGTACGGCACGCCGGACGTCCCCGTGCTGGACCCCGCGTCAGTAGATTTCGGAGACGGCAGCGAACTGGCCTTGCTCCTCATGACGCTCAATACGAAGATCACCGAACTGCAGGCTAAGAGCGCTCAAGAGGGGATCCAGACACAAAAAGAAGGTCTCAAGTCCAAAAACGACGAAAACCTCAAAAAAATCCAAGACGCCATCAACAAAATTAAAGACCAGAAAAACTCCGGACTGCTCGCAAAAATCTTCGGCTGGATCGGCATGGCCTTTGCCCTCATCGCGGCCGTGGCCGCCGCCGTCGTTACCGGCGGAGCCGCGTCGGCCGTTGTCGGCCTCGTGATCGTGGGCATAGGTCTGGCCCTCATGGTCGCACAGGAGACCGGCGGCATGCAGGCCTTGATGGACGTCATGTTCGGCGACAACGAGACGGCCAAGATGATCTTCATGATCGCTCTGCAAGTGGCCATGCTGGCGGTAAGCATTGCCGCCATGGTGTGCAGCGGCGGCGCGTCCGCGGCCAACGTGGCGACCAATATCGTCAAGATCGGCAACATCATCCGCGGGGTCAGCATGATTGTCGGCGGGGCCGCCTCCGTGGCGGGCGGTGCGGCAGGGATCGCCGCCGGCGTACAAGGCTACGAAGCCTCCCAGGCAATGGCCGACAGCAAAGAGCTTCAGGCGTGGATTGCCAAGCTCCAGGCACAGCTCGAAGAAGAACAAGAAACTCTCAAGAAGATCCTTGACCAAATGCAACAGGGCGCACAGGTGGCCATCGACATGCTCAACGGCATCGCCCAAACAAAGGGACAGATTCTGCAGATGACGGTCGCGTAAGACGTAACGAAAAGCGCCACGGTAACCCCGGAAAACGGTCTGCCGCGGGCTGCCTGCGAAGGAGATTATACATGACGTTCGATGTGACACAGGGCCAGATCTACGCTGATAACGTGCAGTTCGACTGGCAAGGGCTCGAGGGCCTCACCCAAGCTCAACAAGACCAAATTCAGGCCGGCAATTACGGCTCCATCCAAAACGTCGTTATGGATGGCGATCGGCTCATCATTCAGACCGACCTGGGGACCATGACGTTTACCGGCCCCGAGCTCGAGGGAGTCGAGGGAGAACTCAAACTCGAAGGCTACATTGAAACCGGGACAAAACTGGAAGTCAACCAGGCCATGTTCGACGTCTTTGCGGCGTTGGCCCTCCTGTTTGAAACGGCACTCGAGATGCGCAAGGCCTCGCGCGAAGCACGGTTTGCCGAAATGGAAACCGTGTTCAGCCTCAACATGGCCGCTGCCGACAAACTCCGCGAGTCCGCCAATTGGGCCCTGGCGGGCGCCATCATCGGAGGCGCCATCAGCATCGGGATGGGTGCGGTAAGCGTAGCTGGCGGCATGAAAATGACCAAGATGGCCTCCCAGATGGAGACGGCAACTGTCAAGCCGACGCAAACCAACGAGATTGAGATGACCGACATGTCGAAGACTAAATCCCAGCAGGTCACTCAGCAGAGTCAGCAAGAACTCCAAACCATGGCCTCCAACAAGAACCTCGAACTCAAGATCAGCGCTCTCAACCAGAAACTCATGGGCTGGAACAGCATCTCCCAAGGCATGAACCAAATTGTCAAAGGCGTCGGCGATTTCGGGTCCCAAACCAAACAGGCCGAAGCCAAAGAAGAGGAAGCGAGGGCCAGCAAACGACAGGCTTTCCAGGAAGATGCCAAAGAATTCATGGATGAAGCCGGCAAGCTTATCGATGCCGTCCGCGACTCGCTCCGAGCCATTCAGGATTCCGAAGCCCAGGCAATGCGCACCATTCTGCGCTCATGATTAACCAAACGAAAAACGGGGACTGAGGAGCCGGTGAAAAACCTGGTCCACCTTCAAAAGTTCGATCAACAAGAGCGAAAAACAGGGACTGACTCGGTTTTCGGCAGTTTGAAAACTGTGTCTGTCCCCGCTTTTCGCGGCATAGGCACACCAAGGAGGAAGTATGGACAGTCGTGAGCGCGCCAATCAGTTGGTAATGGAATTTGGCGCTATGTTGACCGTCGACGGGCTCCAACTGGACCCCGATAACAATAGTTGCGTGCTCTTGTTCGACCAGGAGATCCTGTTGAACATCGAGTACGACGCCCCCGCAGACCGGATGATTTTCTACGTGTATCTGGGCGAGCTTCCCCAGGCCAATGCCGAGCCTCTCCTGCGCGAACTGCTCAGCGCCAACCTCTTCTGGATGCGCACGCGCGGCGCCACCTTGGCACTCGAAGAAGGCACAAACGGCATTATCCTTTTATACGCCCATCCCTTGGAAGACCTGGACAAGGCGAAGTTCGAGGCCGTGGTGCAGAACGTCGTCCAGCAGGCGGAAAACTGGAAGAAACGGGTTGGCGAAATCAAAGCCAAGACGGCAGTCGCGGAATCCAGCGGCGCCAATGCCGACGCCGGCGCCCGTCCAACCGGGCCCGTAATCTTCGGTTGATCGGCGTCGTCGACATGAAACTGGCCAAGGCCGTCAGTTGTTGTTTCAATCAGAACGGCATTAATAATCAGATGGTGGGCATGACGCACGCGGCCCTGAACGGCGCCGACATAATCGGTGGCAGCGGAACGGACTATGAAGCCTGGCGAAGTGACGACGGCAGTTGGAACATTCGATGCACTACCAAACAGACTCCCCGACTTCTTGCCGATCCGGGCAACCTGGAACCCGAAGAACTTAAAACCAATCGCTATATACTGCCGTCGGTAACGTACCGGATACCGGCCCAGTCGATTCAACAGGGAAATCCACAGATCGAAGTGGCGGATTCGCGGGTCTTCTTCAATTTTTAAGGCATGCGGCTGTCAGCGTGTAACGAACTGGCCTAGAAATGCGGATAGAGAAAGCAGGATTGACCGGCGCCTTGACCGGCCGAACTTTGGAGGGTGAGAACCGTGGGACAAAGAATCGGCGACTACAAAAGCACGCTTAACCAGATGCAGCAGGCCGGCGTTGAACAAAAACCACTCGGGCCGGACGCACAGGGCAAAATCGGCCTGCGCGAACCCCTGAAAGCGCCGACCGGGTGGACCAAATTCAAGGCGGCGTTGTCGCACGTGCCTCTCCTTGGAAAACTGGGCTCTTTACGTCAGGCCCGGGCCGAAGTGGCCGGCTATCCCGTGCGGCTCCAGCAGTACCAGGTCGAGAGCCGGCAGATTATGGCCGGCTTCATGCAGAGCCTGCGCGCGGAGTTTGGCGAACACGTCGCGACGATGGCCACGCATGATCTGGACCAGACCGGCAACATGCCACTGACCGGGCGGTCCGTAAGAACGATTCTGGTGGGCGCTGAACAGGCAAAAAAGAACATGCAGTCTGCAAATCAGATGTCGCTGACGCGGTTCTTGGAATCGCCAATACAAGGCGGCGTCCGGTTGCCCGGTGAGAAAGACATGGTGGGGCTCCTTTTTGACCGTGGCTTCCACATGCCGGAAGGCGCCACCTCGTGGAAGGACTTCCTCGGTGAGAAGGCCGGAAACTGGGCACAAAACTATATCAATAAGCGCCTGCAGGAACACCCCGGCTACGCGACCGGCCGCATTTCCAACGCCGATATCGCCAAGATTGCCAACGAGGCCCTGGACCTCGTGACCGAAACCAAGGCCCAGGGATTGTCCCAGCAACAACTCGACGCCGTGTTTGAAGCCGCCAACAAACCCGATTGCGACTCAAAAGAACTGACCAGGCAGTTGCGTGAGTTTGGAGTCCGCGATGCGTTTATCGCACCGCAGCTTGATCGAAAAAACCCACAGTCCATGTTGCGCCAGACCGCTCAAGCCGTCGCCAAAGAAATGGGCTTGCCGAACATTCCCGACGCCGTACTGAAATCCATCGAGAACAACGTGAAGGAGAGAGTTTGTTTTTCGTTCGCGGCCCTGCCGGATCAATTAAAGTGCGGACAGGACTCCGCTTCTATCAAACAAGCACTCGCCCCGGTGTTGAAGAGCAAAGTCGAAACACTCCTTCGCGAACATGGGCAGGCTTTGGCCATGATCGAGAAGTCAACCGTCCTGTCGGATGCGCAGAAAGCCGCCCTCCGAAATGTGGCCGCACAACGACGTATCGACCCAACGCAGGTTCGGACGTACGAGCAGTTCGCTACGCAACTCAAAAGCGGGCTTGGCCCGTTCAAAACGGCCATCACGACGCAAAATGCCCGCGCCTTTTGCCAGGCCCTTCAGTCGTTGAAGACATCGTTCGAAGACGGCCTGACTGAAATGCAGCGTCACGGAGACGTGAATTGGGAATCCGGCAGCCTCAAAGGTGGTGAGAAAACAACGGAGTTGATGGGCGAGATGGTCGAGGTGGCTTTGGCGGATCTTAAACCCGAGGAGAGGCAGCAGTTGTTTGCACAAATGACCTCCGACGAATCCCGCTCAATACTGACCGGCTTGCGTCAGGCCCAGGACCTCAACCTCGCCGCACACCTCCCGCTCGTCTACGCCGTCATCCTGGATACCGTCGGCATCACTGCCGGGATGTCCAGGCAGGACATCGATGCGGGCATGAAGCTTATCAGCCAGGATGTACCCCACGAGAAGACCTCCCCATCGGCCCTTTTGCTGGCCGCGGGAACCGAGAAAGAATCCCGCTGCGTCGAACCCACTTCGCGCCACCGACAGATGGTGGCTAAGGATTTCAGCGGAGACAAATTCCGCGCTCAACACGCTGCGGAATGGCAACAATTTGTCACCGAGTCATCCACGGACGAAACCGGGCTCGCCACTGCCTTTAACGGCGATCTCGGCCGCGCCAGGTTCTACCTCAACGGAAACTTGATTTCCGAGCCCGGAAACAAAGACAAACAAACCTCCCGTACCGCGTTTCTCCAGGCCTTCACCAACAAAGATGGTGTCGTCGACATGAAACTGGCCAAGGCCGTGAGTTGTTGTTTCAATCAGCGCGGCGTCAATAATCCGATGGTAGCCATGATGCAGGCGGGACTCAACGGCGGCGGCTTAATGGGCCACAGCGGTTCGGACTACGAAGCGTGGCGGAGCGACGACGGCAGTTGGAACATCCGATGCACGTCCAAATTGACTTCAGAACACTTTGTCGCCCCGGGCAGGGAGGGAGAACACCCCGAAGAACTCGGCGGGAAAGGATACATGCTGGCGTCGGTAACCTATAAGATCTCGGCCGAATCCATTACCCAAGGCAACCCACAGATTGAAGTGGCCGATTCTCGAACCTTCTTCAATTTTTAGGTTCTTCCTAAAGTGCAGTGGAGTCGAATGATCGCCTCAGCAAGGAACTGTGCGCGTCTTGATACGCTGAAACGAGGCAACAGGGTGGAGCATCGTCCCGGCACATCTATATAAATACGCTGAAAGCGTATAAGGCAGAAGGCCGGGGCATCGCCCCGGTATACATGGCCGCCCTCAAAGTCTGCCCTGAAGGGGCAGGAGGAGACTAAAGTGTTCCGGTTTCAGCGTGCTCCGAACGGCCCAGCCGGGAGTTGTCGGCCTCGCATGGGTGCCAACGGAGCCGGTTCGCAACCCGCATCGAGCCATAATGACCCCGCCCCAGAAAACGTCACTCGGGTCTCGCGAAAACCTCGCGGTGACAAAAACGTCGACCACGTCAGGCGGTGCAGCGTGAAACGCAGTTTTAAATCAGCCGGCCAAGCCACTACCGCCTCCGGGTCGAAGTCCGGAGGCGCCATGGCGGAGTCCTCGCCCGCACCGCCCAGCCGCACCTCGTGCAGGCTGCCCACCGCCGCAACCACGACCCGGCCCGCCCCTGAAAAAAAAACCGCGTGCCGGGCGCCCGCTCCCGATAGCGGAATCCGGCGCACATACCTCGTCGCGAACTCGAGGCCCTCCTCAAACGCGATTACCCGATCCAGTTGGACCGCCAATCGGTTCTGCGGCGAAACGGAAAGTTCGATAAGACGCAGGCCACGTGCCGCCAGAAGCCCTTCACCGTGTCTCAAAGAGAACAGCCAGGTTTGCATCGCCCGACGGCCCAACATCACTTGCCACCACGGTTTCGGTGGCGGGGGCTGTTGCGTTTGGAATCCGCAGGATGCGGCTGCCACGCAGCCCCGGCGCACCCACCACGCGCCCTCTACCCGTAATAAGAACGGATCTTTCGGGTCAGACGAGCCGGACATTGTCGAATTGAACATGGGCCAGAGTAGCTATCCCGTGGCTGTGGCAACGGCGAGAGCCGATATGCGATTATATACTCCAAGACAATCCAGATAAAGAGGAATGAAATGACGGGGCAGGAAAAAATCGAGTTTCCCGCGCGGCCCGAAGCGCTGGAACTCGTCGTTCAATGGCTGCACGATCTCGCTGTGCACTATCGCTTGCCCGACCAGACTGTGGGCGAGCTGGATCTTATTCTCGAAGAACTCGTCATGAATGCCGCAAACCACGCCGTCCCCATTCCGCCCGACACCAAGCCCATTCCCGTACGTATCGAGGCGCGACTCACCGACAACGAGATAACTCTTACCGTGGCCGATCGAAGCCTGCCGTTTGACCCCCTCTCCCGGCCGGTGCCCGAGCTGTTTCTTGACCTCGAAGACCGGCCCGTCGGCGGGTTGGGTGTTCACATCGTCAAACAATTATCCGACAGTTTTCAACATACTTACGAAGACGGGTGGAACGTGTCCCATATACGCAAGTCCATCCCTGGGGAGAATCGGAAATGACGCTCCAAGTCGCAGTTAACGAAACAAACGGCCGGACCGTGATCGCGCCAAAAGGCCGGTTGGACGGCCTCACTACCGACACGTTCGTGCAGGAAGGACAGCGCGCGCTCGGAAACGCCGCTGGCCATTACGTATTGGATCTGTCCCAGGTCCCTCACGTGAGCAGCGCCGGCCTTCGCGGCATCCTCATTTTGGCCAAAGCCGTCCGTCAGGCTAACGGCGCCCTCACCGTTTACCTCCCTGAAGACAACCGGATGGTCCGCGACGTATTTCGCGTTTCAGGCTTCGCAAACGTGATAACCATCTGCGCTACCATCGAAGAGGCATTGGGCCCACCCGCGGGTTAATCGGTATGCATGAACCGGCAATAGACGCGCACAACTATCGTGAGGATGCTCGCTCCAAGCCCACGCCGGGCCCCGTCTCAAGATGCGCCGCACCCAGCTTTGAGAGCTTGTGGTCCGCCTGTGCTGGGCACGTCCGGACCTATATTGCGGCGGTCTTGTTTGACTCCGCCATGCGGGACGATTTACTCCAAAACACGGCCATGGCCGCCTTCCAGAAGTTCGACCAATACGACCCCGAGCGCCCGTTTGCCGCTTGGGCGATAGGCATCGCCCGGCTCGAAGTGTTGCGCGCACGACGCTCGATTGCCCGCGCAAAAGTCGTTTTCGACAGTGAAGTCGTAGACAAGATCACCGCCGTATACCAGGCAAAAATCGAAGAATACGATAGCCGGCGCGAAGCCCTGGCCAAATGTCTCGAACACCTGGCCGAGGACAAGCGGGCCCTGGTGCGGCTGCGGTATTTCGACTCAATGGGCTACCAGGACATCGCCGCCCGGCTTACTTGCCAGGAAGGGGCCGTGCGCACCATGCTCTGTCGGTTGCGGGCCGCCCTCGAGGCGTGCATCCGCCGGCGGCTGAGCCAGGAAGGAATCAGGGCATGAACATCGAACAGGTTCTGGCCGAGTTCGGGCGGGACTACGGATTCGGACAGATCACGCTGAACGCTGCAAATATGACGCGGCTCGAGTTCCAAAATGGCCTGACGGTCGATTTCGAGTACCGCGAGCAGAATGGCCTTTACCTCTACGGCGTCGTGGCCGCTGTCGAAAGAAAGCCCGCCGTGGCTCTCTTGCAGGCGCTGCTTGAGGCCAACGCCCCGGCCCATAACTGCGACGGATTCGTATTCTCCATCGACTCCGCT
>JAPLKX010000572.1 GCA_026387845.1 Candidatus Hydrogenedentota bacterium
GGCGGGCAGTTCGTGCGCATCTGGGATGGTCGCAAAACGATCTTCAAACGGCTCACCATCGAGGCTGATGAAGCGGAGGTCTTTGGCGTGGTGGAGTTCGTGCTGCCGGTGCCGCAAGGCTTCACGAACGCGCACACGGCGAAGATGATCTTCGACAAGCGCTTCCCGGCCCTGGGCACGAACGAAGGCGGCGTGCTGCGTTTCCGATTCTCGCCACGCGATGCGAAGGTGTGGCCGTATGTCATCGAGAGCGACTTCGCTCCGTTGAATGGCCAGCACGGCGTATTCACCGCCGTGCCGCCGCCTTTGAGCCGCACCGGTCAGCCTTCCGCCACGCATCCGCACTGGTGGATCGATGATCCCGATCCCGCCGCCGCCGAAGGCGTGCATCCCGGCGCAAAAAGCGTGAACCGCTGGCGCGAGGATTTCCTCCGTGATTTCGCCACGCGCTTGGAGCGCTGCAAGACTCCGACCAGCCCGGAACAGAAATCGTCCAATTGAAAACCATAGATCTCCCGAGGTGCTCACATGAAAACTAATTTGCTCATTCTCGCCCTTCTCATGATCGCAACCGGACTCGCCGCGAATGCTCCTGCAGTGGAAAATAGCGCCCCCGAGCCACCTGCCCTAGTCCCCGCATTTCCCGGAGCGGAAGGCTACGGTGCCCGGGCTACTGGGGGTCGTGGCGGCCAGGTGATCGCGGTGACCAACTTGAACGCCGACGGACCCGGCAGCCTGCGCGCGGCATGTGAAGCCGGAGGGCCGCGAATCGTCGTTTTCCGCGTATCGGGCACCATCGCCGGTGACGTGAAGATCAAGCACGATCAAATCACGATTGCCGGGCAAACTGCTCCGGGGGATGGGATCACGATCAAGGGCAACCTCGCCATGGATGCCAATGATGTCGTCATTCGCTATATCCGGGTAAGAACCGACCACGCGGGTGACGCGTTGGGCGGAAGATACCGAAAGAACATCATTCTGGATCATGTGTCGGCCAGTTGGAGTTCCGACGAGGTGCTCTCGCTCTATCACAATGAAAACGTCACGATTCAATGGTGCATGATCACTGAAGCGTGTGCCAAGCCAGACGGGTCGCATCGTTTTGGGGGAATCTGGGGAAACCAAAACGGCACCTACCATCACAACCTGATTGCTCATAACGACAGCCGCAACCCCCGATGGGCGTCCGGCTGCGGATATAACGATTACCGGAACAACGTGCTCTACAACTGGGGCTACGAAAGTTCTTACGGTGGCGAAGCGCAACAAAAGGGAGATCGGCGAACCCCACCGATCCCGTTTTCCACCATCAACATGGTGGGCAACTACTACAAACCCGGGCCCGCCACGCGCAACGACGTGAAGAATCGCATTGCAAAGCCTTCCTCCCGTGGCAGTGGCGCTAACGGCAGTTGGCATGTGGCGGATAACTACGTTGACGGTTCGCCTGAAGTGACCGGTAACAACTGGCTGGGCATACACGGCAACGCCTTCACAAGACTCGCCGCGCCATGGGAGGCGATGCCCATCCGGCAGCAATCACCCAAGGATGCGTATCTGGCTGTCCTCGACCATGCAGGCTGTTCGTTGTCCAAGCGTGATTCCATCGATACCCGCATTATCGAAGAAGTCCGCAATGGCACCGCGACTCATGGCCGGAACGGGATCATCACCACTCCGGATGACGTTGGTGGTTGGCCAAAGCTGCAAGCCGCGGAGGCGCCATTGGATTCGGACAATGATGGCATGCCTGACGACTGGGAACTGCGATTCAAGCTCAACCCGCAGGACGCTTCGAATGCTGCGCAGGACAAGGACAAGGACGGCTACACCAATGTGGAGGAGTATTTGAACGGCACCGACCCGACTGTGTTTGTGGACTACACCAAGCCCGAAAACAATATCAACACACTGAAGTAGCCCTATGAACAAAGCACGCATCCTTCTTCTCCTCGCGTGGGCGCTCGGCGGCTTCTCTGCCCTGGCCGCCTCCGACAAGCCGCGTGTGATCGTCACGAGCGACGGCGAAATTGACGACGAATGCTCCATGGTCCGCTTCCTCCTTTACGCGAATGAATGGGACATCGAGGGCATCATCACGTCGAGTTCCCAATACCATTGGCAGGGACACAAATGGGCCGGGGACGATTGGGCGCAGCCGTATTTGAAGGCTTACGCCGAAGTGTATCCGAACCTCGTCAAGCACGATTCCCGATACCCCGCACCGGATTACCTGCGGGCGCGGACACTGCTGGGCAACGTGAAAGCCGAGGGCGAGATGAAAGAGGTCACCGCGGGTTCACAGCACATTGTCAAGGTCTTGCTGGATGATTCCGATCAACGCCCGGTTTGGATTCAGGCCTGGGGCGGACCCAACACCATCGCCCGCGCGTTGAAGACCATTGAAGAACAGCACCCCGACCGAATGGCGGAGGTCGCGAAAAAAATCCGCTTCTACTTCATTTGGGAGCAGGATAACACCTATCAAAGCTATATCCGCCCGCACTGGGGCGGGTTTG
>JAPLKX010000134.1 GCA_026387845.1 Candidatus Hydrogenedentota bacterium
GAAGACGCTTTGATTTCAGTGACACGTGCAACTGACATTCGCAACCTCCTTTTCCGCGTTTATAACCAGCCTGCCTAATGTGCGCATTTCATGCGGCGCATTTCATGCGGCGTATTAGGATCGGGCGCGCACGCCGCGGCCGACGCCATGGCTCTCCATCTGCCCGATGTCTGCAACATATTCCTACGCTTTCATGCCATAAGCCTACCTGTTCGAGATGAAGTTCCGGCAAAACTGCGGCAAAGCTTTGGTAATCAGGTCGTCGTGCGAGAGACCGTAGGGCCAAAAAACTCGACCGCCAGGCTCGGGAGCGAATTGCTGTCATTTCACACTGGGGCGAGTTCTTTACCAAAGCTTTGCCAGTCCTTTGCCCAGGACTTACGTGCGTCTGGTCAAATAAGGTATATAAATCGAGCGTGGTTGATCCCAGCCCTTGGGACCTGAGCGGGACCATCAACACCATCCCCCTGGGCTTCGCAGGCGGCCTCCACGACCAAGACACCGGCCTCGTCCGCTTCGTTTTCCCCGAACTACGACCTTGGTACCAGACGGGGAACCGCCTGCTCATAGCCCAACCGCAAGGATAGACGTGCGGCCGCCGGTTAGTCTAACCGAAATGGTCGAAAAAGACAGGCAATCGAGAAGAAAAAAGAACTACCCGAGACATCGGCCTCGCCATTAAGGTCACCGCCGAAGGATACGTAGTCCCCGAAGCCGCCCAACACCTTTCGCTTACCACCATCTATTTCGACCTCGACTCCGACACCCTGCGCGCTCCCTCAGAATCTCAACTCAACGAATTGGTGAAAGCAATCAACAATCCCGCACTTCGCGACTCCCGGCTTCTTATCGAAGGCCACACATGTAACCTCGGAACACCGCAACATAACATGACCCTCTCAGAAAAACGCGCCGGCGCCGTCCGCCAATTCCTGATCCGAAACGGAATCCACCCCGCACGCCTCGAAACCAATGGATGGGGCCTCACCCGGCCCGTCGCGCCAAATACCGATGAGGCCCACCGCCAACTCAACCGTAGAGTGGACTCCTGGGGGCGTTGGTTTCACCCTTACTCTTGGCGGCGTCCGCGATTGCTCAACATCGCCGCATTCGAGGGACGATTCGCCGCCCGGCGAACAGAACAGACACTGCAAACAATCCACCGGCCGGCTTGGCGCTCGCCCTCGCTCAGCGGCGGTAGAACTGTAAATGCGCGTCATCTCCGGTCATAATGCTATAAAATCGCCGCGTATGTTATGGTCCGCCGGAATGGCTGTTCAGCCGCCACAGGAGGGCGTGCGAAATGAAAAACGGCAAGACCACCTTTGCCTTGTTTTTTGGGAACCGCGGGTTCTTCCCCGCGTCGCTGATTAAATCCGCGCGCGAAGAGTTGCCGCGCATACTCAAGGCGTGGGGGAATCAAACCATCATGATGCCCCAGGCCGCTACCCGGTACGGCGCCGTCGAAACCGTTGACGAGGGCGCGGCATATGCCCGATTCCTGATCGAGAACCGCGGCCGGTTCGGCGGCGTGATCCTCTGCCTGCCCAACTTTGGAGACGAAACCGGCGCGGTCGCCGCACTTAAAGGCGCCGGCGTCCCAATCTTGATCCACGCCTATCCCGATGAACTGGACAAGCTCGGCCCCGCGCTCCGCCGAGATTCGTTCTGCGGCAAGTTTTCAATCATGGATGTGTTCACCCAATACGCAATCCCATTCACGGTTTTCCCGCCGCACGTCGCCCATCCGGCCGATCAACCTTTCCGCACCAACGTCCAAAGCTTCGACAGGGTCTGCCGCGTCGCAAACGGAATGAAAAACGTAGTGGTCGGCATGATCGGCGCCCGAACAACGCCTTTCAAAACCGTCCGCTGCGACGAACTCACGCTGCAAAAACATGGAATCGCCGTCGAAACAATCGATCTCTCCTCCGTAATCGCACGGACAAAGGCCGTCGACGACGCCGCGCAGCCGTTCAAGGAAAAGGCGCAGCAACTTAAAACCGCCTCGGATTGGACTAACGTCCCGGCCCAAGCGTTTGAGAACGTCGCCAAACTGGGAGTCGTTCTCGATGAGATCGTGGCGGAGTACAAAATGGACGCGGTCGCGATACGCTGCTGGCTCGAATTGCAGGAACAACTCGGCATTTCACCATGCGCCGTGATGGGCCTGATGACGGACGCGGGGGTGCCCGCTGCCTGTGAAACCGACGTTGGAAGCGCCGTTTCCATGCGCCTGCTGACCCTGGCATCGGGTCAGTCTTCCGCCTGCCTCGATTGGAACAACAACTACGGGCGCGAAAAAGACAAGTGCATCCTGTTCCACTGCTCCGCTGTTGCCCCAAGCCTCATACGCGGCCCGGGCCGGATCCAAGACCACGCCATTCTCGCCAACGCCGTCGGCGCAGGCCGCTCTTTCGGGCCCAACACCGGCCGCCTTGCCCCCACCGATTTCACCTTCGGCAACTTGCTCACCGACTCCGGCGAGATCCAGTTCTACATCGGTGAAGGCCGGATCACGGACGATCCAATCGACGAGTCCTTCTTGGGCTGCGCCGGCGTTGCCCAAATCGCCGCAATGGAAGCGGTGTTTCTGCATGTTGGCCGCCGCGGCCACCGGCATCATGTAAACGTCACGCCGGGCCTTCATTCCGGCCCGATTGAAGAAGCCATGACTCGATATCTGAACTACAAGGTCGCGTTACCTCAAAAAAGGCTATGAAAAAATGCTGTCGAGCGGCGAGATTGTACGAAGAGCGTGGCGCCTCGGCAGAGTCATACCCGCTTTCAACATCCCCTACTTGCCCATGATGGAGCCGGTCGTGCGCGCCGTCCTCGACACCGATTCCGTCGCCTTGATTGAAGTGGCGCGCCTCGAGTGGATGAAATTCGAGGCTGGGAGCCCACGTCGCGTCATGGAAGAATACGCCAAGTGGGCCAATCCCGCCCACGTGCGAATACACCTTGATCACGTGCCCGTTATCGATGAAGACGGGAAACGCGTCGACTACGTCAATATCATCCGCGAAGCCATCGACGCGGGCTACCAATCCGTCATGGTTGACGGCTCCCGGCTGGATCTGGACGGCAACATCGCGGCCACCAGCCAGGTAGTCGAGTTGGCGCACCACGCCCGCATCGCATGTGAAGCCGAGCTCGGCTCCGTGCTTGGCCACGCCGACGGGCCCTTGCCTCCATATGACGAACTATTCGCAACCTGCCGCGGCTTTACAGACATCGCCCAGGCGAGGCGGTTTGCCCGAGACACGCAGTGCGACTGGCTGTCCGTGGCGTTTGGAAGCATCCACGGAGCCATTTCAAAAGCCGCCCGCGACCAGAAGAAGGTCGAGGCACGGCTGAACCTTACCCACCTCGAACAGTTGAGGCAGGCCACCCAAATCCCCCTGGTCCTGCACGGCGGTTCCGGCGTCAGGCAGGATTACGTACTCGCGGCGGTTGAACGCGGCATCGCAAAAATTAACGTCGGCACCGAAATTCGCCAGGCCTATGAGGCCGCTTTGCGCGAAACCAAAAGCGTCCCCGCCGCACAGCAAAAAACCTACGACCGCACCGCCTCCCTTATCACCGACTACTTCGGCATGGCGGGAATCCGTGCAGCCATCATGGGAGACGCGCCGTGAGTCTCCTCGGCATCGACGTCGGAACAACCGGCTGCAAAGCCTGCGCATTCTCCGTCGAAGGCAACCTCCTGGCGTCGGCTTACCAAGAATACGACATCCTCCGCCGCCAACACGGCTGGTCCGAAATGGACGTCCCCCGCGTTTGGGAAAAAATAAAAGCCACTATCCGCGCCGTCGCCTCTCAGACCCGCAAAGATCCCGTTCGAGCCCTCGCCGTCTCTTCATTGGGCGAGGCCATGGTGCCTGTCACACACGACCGGCGCATAGTCGGCCCGTCCCTCCTCAACAATGACATTCGCGGCGAAGAGTTTCTCGGCCACTTAAGCGCCAGGTTCGACAACGCCCGACTCTACACCATCAACGGCAACACCCTCGGCAATCACTACGGCCTCACCAAACTCCTCTGGCTCCGCGCGCACCAGCCCCAGACCTTTCATTCAGCGGACAAGTTCTTGCTGTGGGGAAGCTTTGTCCCCTTCATGCTCGGCGCCGATCCCGTGGTCGACTACTCCCTCGCCAACCGCACCTTGTTGTTTGACATTGCACAGCAAAAATGGAGCCCCGAATTATTGGCCGGCGCCGGCTTGGAACAAGCCAAACTACCCGACCTCGCCCCTTCCGGGACCGCCATCGGCCACATTTCCACCGCCGCGGCCGAAGACCTCGGCTTGCCTCGCAACGTCCTCCTGGCGACCGGCGCACACGACCAGTGCGCCGGCGCGTTGGGCTGCGGCGCCATCCTACCCGGGCGCACAATGCTCGGCATGGGCACCTATCTCTGCCTCGTGCCCGTGTTCACCGAACGCCAGAAGCCCGAAAGCATGATACCCCGCGGCCTCAACACCGAGCACCATGCCGTGCCAGGACACTTCGTCACCTTCATCTACAACCAAGGCGGCGTACTCTTCAAATGGTACCGCGACACATTCGCCGCCGCCGAACGCGACGCCGCCAGAAAAACCGGCGACGACGTGTACGCCCCCCTCCTTGCCGAGATGCCCCCTGGGCCAAGCACCGTCACCGTCCTGCCCCATTTCACCGCAACCGGCCCCCCCGATTTCATCACCGACTCCTGTGGCATCATAACCGGCCTACACCTTGACACATCACGCGGCGACATACTCAAAGGCATACTCGAAGGCGCCGTGTTTTACCTGCGCGAATGTATCCAGTCGCTGCCGCCCGCCATTCAAGTCAACGAAATCCGCGTCGTCGGCGGCGGCGCCAAATCACCCCAATGGATACAACTCACCGCCGACATACTCGGCTGCCCCCTCCTCCGTCCAACACTTACCGAAGCCGGCGCGCTCGGCGCCGCCATCATGGCCGGAGTCGCCTCCCGCGCCTACACCACCTTTACCCAAGGCGTACAAGCATCCGTACGCATCCAAAAATCATTTGAACCCGCCCCCCAACTAAAAGCCCCATACCACCAACGATTTGCACAATACGCCCAACTCTGGCCCCACATAAAAAACTACGTAAACCTACCCCCTCACCCACAACCACCCTCCTGACCCAAAACCGTTACCTATGTCCTGATTGCTCCCCCCGCAACTCCGCACTTCGCACTTCGGCACTTCGCACTTCGCACTCCGCACTTCGCACTC
>JAPLKX010000612.1 GCA_026387845.1 Candidatus Hydrogenedentota bacterium
CCGTCCGCCGCGAATTGGCCGCACAGCTCGAGATCGAACGACGCGGCCCCCCGCCCGACCACGCCGCGGCCGCCGAATCCATCCTGCGCCTCCCCGACGGCAACCCCGACGCCGAAGAGCACGCCCCACTGGTTCGCTACGCCGTGCCCGCCCTGTGCCCGAACGGGAATGAAACCGTGCTCGACCTTGGCGCCGGGCTCGGCTGGACGTCCGCTATGTTCGCCCGGGCTGGTTGCCGGTGCGTCCTCGTCGACATCTACAGCACCGTGCTCGAGGCGGGCCGGTGTTTTGCCCAAAGCGGCGCCTATTTCCACAGGGTCCTGGCCGACATGTCACGCCTGCCCCTGCGCCCCGCCGCCTTCGATGCCGTCTTCGCCAACGCAGCCATACACCACACCCCCGACCTCGACGCCACCCTGCGCGAGGCCGCACGAGTGTTGAAACCCGGCGGCCGGATCATGTTCGTGAATGAGCCTGTGGTCGGCCGGTGGGAAAGGCGCCGGCCCGCCGAGTTCGGCGCCGATTACCGCAAAGACGGCATCTGCGAGCGCGCCTACACCACCGGCCAATGGCGCAGCGCATTCCGCCAGGCCGGGCTCATCCCCGACTTCAAAATCCTCGATGTCGGCTTCGACGAAAAAATCCGCCACCGCGCCGCCATGCCTGCTTACGCCCATTTCCCAAAGAAACAGGCTCTCGCTCTGCTACGAAACGCCCTCGCCCGACGTTGCATGTTGAGCCTCTTCGCCCCTATCGCTCTCGAACTCTACCCGTTGAACGTGATACTCGCCGCTCTTAAGGTCATAGTAGCAACCGGTTACGAGGCGCCCTCGGGCCCCGGGCCAACCTACGGGTCTTGCAATCTGTAAGAGGAAGTGCTTTACTAGAACAAAATCTTTGTAGGATAGGGGCAGAACTTCGGGGACCTCAAAAAGGGAGGGAAATCATCATGCGTCTATCAACTTATTGCGTAGGTGTGCTGCTAGTGGTCCTGACGATGTCGTCGGTCGCGGGGGCCGACTGGACCGCCAAGCCGTTCGTGGACCTCCGGTACGACCAACCGGCGGTAAGCGGCGACTGGTTGTATTTCTTTGTCTATACATACGCTCTGGAAACGGTCGACCTGTGGAGAACCGACGGTAGCCTGGGTGGCACGCACCGAGTCTACTCCATTACGCCGTCCTATTCCGCGACAGAGCTCGTGAGTATGGGGGGCAACCTTTATTTCTTAAGCTCTTACTATGGCGGCGCCAAGCTGTGGAAAGTTGTGCCGGATACCGCACAAGTGACCCTGCTGGAAACGTTGCCGGTAACCACTGGAAGCATCAAAACGCCCTTTGCGGCGGGGAACGCCCTGTATTTCATACTTAACGACCGCCTTTACAGGACCGACGGCACCCCGGGCGGGGCGGTTTCCATCGAGGTTGGACAATGGCAATGGTGCCGGTTCCTGTGCGCGTTGGGCAACAGGGCCGTCTACATCCTGGAGCGCGAATCGTATAGGTACGACCTGTATTGTTCGGATGGCACCCCGGACGGCACCGCGTTCCTAGGCAGCTTCCAAAACGATTTCTTCGCCTGCGACGACCGCGTTTCCATAGCGATGAAGGAGAATGTTCCCGCGACAATCCCCCACAATGAACCGCCCCTCAATAACACCGTAAATGGCGTGCTTTACTTCTCAACGATGAGCTATCCGGCAATGACCCAAGGCCTGTGGAAGACCGACGGCACCCCGGGAGGAACCACCCTGGTAAAAGAGGGAATGGTCCCTATGATCCGGTCCGGTAACGGCGGCGTGTTTTTTGTCGATATGGCATGCGAAGGTGGCCCTTGCCTCTGGTTTACCGACGGCACTGAGGAAGCAACGGTTAACCTGCACAGTGTCTTCTTTGAAGGTAACGGTATAGGCGGGTTCCACGTCGTGAACGGCCTTGCCTGCTTTTTGGTCGGGGATTTCGCGTCTTGCGAGCTGTGGAGATCCGACGGAACGGTCGAAGGAACGGTCAAGCTTAAAGATATCGGCCCTTACCTTTCCGCAGCGCCTGTCGTCGTGGGTGACAAACTGCTCTTCGAATGCTTTGATCCGGAAACGGCACTTATCGGCCTGTGGAGAACTGACGGAACAACGGCCGGCACCCTGCTCTTGACGGAACTGGCT
>JAPLKX010000714.1 GCA_026387845.1 Candidatus Hydrogenedentota bacterium
GGATGTCATCGGGCTCATGAATAATGCCCCAGCCCATCAGCCACGACCACATCCGGTTCACGATGTTGCGCGCAAACCACGAATTGTCCGGCGCGATCAGCCATGCCGCAAACACCTTTCGCGGGTCTTGATCCCCCGCGACGACAACCTGCACACCGTCCGGAAACGTCACAGTGAGCGGCTCGACACCCTCCGGCTTCAGATAGATGATTTCTTCTTTCCACTCGGAGGTGCTCTTATACGCGACCTTCGAGAAAAACAGCGCCAGGTTGTCCTGCTCGGCCTTTGGCCATCCGCCGATGCGCGTGCCCATAAACGTCAACGCGGCGGCCGCAGCGAGTTCGCCCGGCTGCCGGCCCTGGATCGCCCGGTAAAAATTGACCGGCGGCACTCGAAAATTGCTCCCGCTCGACGTCAGCAGTTCACGCGCAAATTGGGCATAAGGCATGTTGGATCGGATTGCATCGCGGATCCACCGGTGGTACGCCTGGACCGCATTCGGCCAAAGATTAATCGGGAATTCGGCCTTGACCCGGAGGAGATCGCACCATTTCAGCGACCAATATTCGGCAAACTCGTCCCGGTTGAAAAGCGATTCGATAACGCCCGCGCGTTTCCCGGCTTCCTTGTTCCGGATAAATGCTTCGAGTTCCGCCGGTTCGGGCAGCGTGCCAATCATGTCGAGATAGACGCGGCGCAGGAACACCGCGTCCGAACACGGCCGGGCGGGCCGGATGCCGCTCTGTTCGAGGCGCGCCTGGACCAGTTCGTCTATCTTCCCCGCCGGCGTCGACCAGTCCGTCACTTCAAACGGCGCGGCAACCGGGCCCTCCGCAACCGCCACTGCCGAAAAAACTAAAATGAATCCGCCAATCAGAGTCAATAAAGAAAAACGTGGCATGGCGGCTTCCTTTTTTCGCCTCGATTGGTGAAACCCATGCTACCGCAAAATGTCCCAAAAGCGAAAAACGGGGACTGGCCCCCTTTTTCCGGCAGTCTGGAAAAAGGGGGCCTGTCCCCGCTTTTCGCGCCCGCTTTTCGCGCCCGCTTTTCGCGGACTTATTCGGTCGTCAGAACGCGTTCGCGGGCCGAAAACCAGTGCTGAGTATTCAGGCAGATCCTTACCAGACAGAGCATTACGGGCACCTCGATCAATACGCCCACGACGGTGGCCAGTGCCGCGCCCGATGAAAGCCCAAACAACATAGTCGCAGTGGCTATGGCTACTTCAAAATGATTGGAAGCGCCGATCATGGCGGCGGGGGCGGCGTCTTCGTACTTGAATTTCAGGATGCGCGCAAGCACGTAGCCTATCCAAAAGATCAGCATGGTCTGAATAAACAGCGGAATGGCAATCCAGACAATCGTCAGCGGGTTGGAGAGAATAACCTCTCCCTTGAAGCTGAACAGCAGCACCAGCGTGGTCAGTAGCGCAACAATTGTTATCGGCGTCAAGACATGCAAAAACTTTTCGTTGAACCATTTCTCGCCCTTGGTGGCAATGGCCCACTTGCGAGTCACGTAACCCGCGACCAGCGGTAACGCCACGTATATGGCGATGGATAGCACGAGTGCCTGCCAAGGCACGGGCAATTTCCCAACACCCAGCAGAAATCCGCCCAGGATGCCATAGAGTACGAGCATACTCAGCGAGTTGATGGCCACCATGACAAGAGTGAGGCCGTCATTGCCCCTTGCCAAATATCCCCATACAAGCACCATGGCCGTGCACGGAGCAATGCCCAGCAGGATGCAGCCCGCAAAGTAACTTCGCCAAAGCGGAACCTGGAGCATCTTGACGCCTTCGTGCATGACTACTGTTCCCGCGCCGTGCGTTGCGCCGACCGCCAGGTCCAGGCCAAACGGGATCTTGACAAAATCAGTGGCCTCGGCCCCGATAAACCCGCGGAACAACACGCCCAGGAAAAGCAGGGCGATTCCGTACATGGTGAAGGGCTTGATGGCCCAGTTGACAAAAAGAGTCAGCCAAACCGGTTTTCCACTCTTGCCGGCCTTAATCACTGAGGCAAAATCGATCTTGACCATGATGGGATACATCATGAAAAAAAGGCAGACCGCAATCGGAATGGACACCACCGGCGCCCCATTGACAAAAATCGACATCCCGTCCAACGTCTTGGCCAATCCCGGCGCTGCCTTGCCGAGAAGGATCCCTCCGACAATACATAGCGCTACCCACACGGTCAGGTAACGCTCGAACGCGCTCATGGCCTTTTTTGAACGTGGTTCCTGGGTCGCAACGGGGCTGCCCATATCGTGCCAATTCCTTTCCTGTATCACTCAGTGCCTTATACCTTAGCCACAACAGCACTTCAGCGGTTTCGTTGCACGTATCTCGAGGCTCACAACATAATCGGAAGGCTTGCGCCCCGCGGGCAGGGCGGCCAGAATATTCCGATATAGCGGGTCGTTAAAACTCGTCATGCTGTCCACGTAGCCAGTCTTCTTCGTAAGCTGAATTTCCGAAAGGCACGCCGCCTTGGCCATGCGCTCGGTCTCCTCGACCAGAACAGCGCCCGCCACGCAGCCTACCAACGCTTCAACCATATCAGAGATTTCTTTTGGCAACGGCTGGACGAGAGCAAGGTCGGAAACCGCCACCC
>JAPLKX010000386.1 GCA_026387845.1 Candidatus Hydrogenedentota bacterium
GCACATGTTTGCCGAGGAACAATTGTTCTACCCGTTCCTGATGGATCACGCGGACGATCGGGAGCCGGTGCACGAAGCGATCGAGGAGCACCGGTCCGCCCGGATCGTGATGTCCGACGTGGAATCCACGCCCGTCGACGACGAGAGCTGGCACCCCAAGCTCAAGGTGCTCTATGAACAGATCGATCACCACATCCAGGAAGAGGAAACGGACATCTTCGAGCTCGCCCACGAATTTGTCGACGAAGACATGGCGCATGACCTCGGACAGAAGTTCCAGGCGCTGAAGAAAGAAGCCAGAGCCGAAAGAATGGAAATCGCCGGCTCGCGCCGTTGACGCTCCTGATTCGTGCCCGTCGTGTAAGTCCGAATTCGCCCGTGCTGCGCCCCAGGTCCCCTGGCAGGAGAAAGGATTAAACCATGAAAGCCATCGTCTTCCAAGGGGTCGGCGATATTCGATTGATGGACGTTGCCGACCCCTTCGATTGAAATGCCCAACGACGCGATCGTCAAGCTTACGAGTAGCGCCATCTGCGGGACGGATCTCCACATGATCCGTGGAACCATGCCCGGAATGGAGCCCGGCACGATCCTGGGCCATGAAGGCATCGGCTATATCGAGCAGGTGGGGCCGTCGGTGCGCAACCTGAGTGAAGGGGATCGGGTCGTGATTGCGTCGACGATCGCGTGCGGGTACTGTTCGTACTGCCGCGCGGGTTATTTCTCGCAGTGCGACAACGCCAACCCCTACGGCAAACGCGCCGGCACGTGTTTCTTCGGCGGGCCAAAAGGTTCGGGCGGCATCCACGGCCTGCAGGCGGAACGTGCCCGCGTGCCGTTTGCCAATGTGGGTTGCGTGAAACTGCCCGAGTCCGTGAGAGACGACGATGCCCTGATGCTGTCGGACATATTCCCCACCGGCTATTTTGGCGCCGAGATGGCCGAAATCAAGCCCGGCGATACCGTCGCCGTATTCGGGTGCGGTCCCGTCGGCCTGTTCGCCATCGTCAGCGCGTCTCTGATGGAGGCGGGGCGCATTTTCGCGATTGACTGCATCGAATCCCGGCTCGGGATGGCGCGGAACCTGGGGGCGGAAGTCATCAATTTTGAGAAGGATGACCCGGTCAACGTGATCCTGGATCTAACGGGCGGGATAGGCGTTGATCGCGCCATCGACGCGGTGGGTGTCGACGCGCTGCATCCGATGGGAGGCCCCGCCGCGGACAAGTCGCGCGAGATGGAGCCCGAGTTTCGCCGTGAACTGGAGGAGGTGGCGCCGCAGACAAACCCGCAGGGAGATGCGTGGAAGCCGGGTAATGCGCCTTCGCAGGTGCTGGACTGGGCGGTCAATTCACTCGCCAAAGCCGGAACCTTGGCCATAATCGGCGTATACCCGCAACAGGCCAATTTTTTCCCGCTGGGCGCGGCGTTCAATATGAACCTCACGATAAAAGGCGGCAACTGCAGCCATCGGAAATATATCCCGCTGCTGCTGGAGCTTATTGAAAGCGGCGTGGTGGTTCCGTCCTCGGTGATCACGAGCGTGGAACCCATCGCTTCGGCCATCGACGCCTACCACGCGTTTGACGAGCGCCGCGCGGGCTGGGTCAAAGTGGAACTGGTCCCGGCGGAAATCGGCGAGCCGCCCGTGTGGCAAGTCGAAGAACCCTCACAACGCAAGTAACCAAAACGCATCGAGTCCAAACCAGGAGAGAATCCGATGAACACCTTGGCCAATATGATGCAAGCCCACCCGTCGGTATCGTTTGATGATATGGACCTGCTCAACCGATGCATTGACGACCTGACAATGTGCGAGCAGGCCTGCACAATGTGCGCCGACGCCTGCCTGGGAGAAACCGAGCACCTTCAGCGGCTGGCCCGCTGCATCCGGCTGAACCTGGACTGCGCCGACGTCTGCAATGCGACGCGGAAACTGCTCTCCCGCCAGACGCACGCGCCCTGGGTGCTTTTCCGCCAGCAGATCAATGCATGCATGACGGCCTGCGAATTGTGCGGGGCCGAGTGTGACATGCACGCCGAATGGCACGAACATTGCCGAATCTGCGGAGACCTGTGCCGCAAATGCTCCGAGTCCTGCAAAGAACTGCTGGACAAATTGCCCCAGTAGGCGGGATAGGCCGTCGGCCGGCGCGCCGTTACCAACAACGTGTGAGGCCCCATGCAAATCCTGCCGGGAAAACCGTGTCCACTGGGCGCCACGTTCGACGGCAAGGGCACAAACACCTCTCGGAACTGCGACGCCGTCTGCCCGATCTGACCGGCGGCCGTATGCAGGGCGTGCAAGGTTCCTCTGGCCCGCGACATGCCTGTGGACATGCTTCTGGCGTCAAAACCACCGAAGATCGAGCCGGAGGGAATGACTCTGCCCCCGGTTTCGGTTGTTATTCTGGGGCCGGTCGGAGACGCGCCCCTGTCGTTCCAAGGCTACAGCAAGATAGGCTTTCATGTCTGAACTACGACCAGGGAGAACCACATGACCAGGGCCGCTAGGCGCAAAACCAATGACGACTTGAACTTGCTTGACAGCACAGCTTCGTTATGGGTCAACTTCATCCAATTCCCGAGGGAATTCGACACGGAGGAGTCGCTCCTGCGTGGCTTCAACATTCCGGGTTACGAAGAATCTCTTTTCATGCCGCCCGCACAACCGCCCGCTCAAACACCCCACCGGTTCAGAGGATCCCGCCGCTATGAGCCTGTCAAGCAATCTCGCTTCGACCGCTATAACCGCGGCCGCCGTCATCGTGCTGGCCGTTGTTCCCTCCACGGGCGCAGTGGCCCAGGATGCGACCGAGACACAGTTTACAGCGTTCCGTCCTGAACGCCGTGACGCCACCCCGGAGCGGATCAACGCACTCCAGCTTCCCGACGGTTTCCGCCTCAACGTGTTTGCCCGCGATCTCGGCAACGCCAGAATCATGGCCGTAGACGTGGACGGCGCGGTGTACCTCACGCAGCCGCTTCAAAACCGCGTTACAGTCCTGCGCGACACCGACAACGATGGGATTGCCAACAACGTCCGGCCCTTATTTCAGGCGCTGCGGGACGTTCACGGCATAACGATTCAAGGCGAAATCATGTATCTGGCGGCCCCAAAAAGCGTGTGGGTGTCCGAGCGCGGGCAGGAAAAACGGTGGAGCCACCCGCGCGTCATCATCAGCAACCTTCCAGATGGCGGCCGGCACCCCAACCGGACGCTCGCTGTTGGGCCGGACACGATGCTGTACATCAGCGTGGGCAGTTCGTGCAACGCCTGCAAAGAGTCCAACCCGGAGTATGCGACGTTGCTGCGCGCCTCGTTGGACGGCGCGAATCGGAATATATTTGCCCGCGGGCTCCGCAACACGATCGGATTCGACTGGCATCCGCAGACGCGGCAGTTGTGGGGGTTCGACAACGGGAGCGATGGGCGCGGAAACGACCTCCCACCCGAAGAGTTCAACCTGATCGAGGAACGCAACAACTACGGCTGGCCGTATGTGTTTGGAAAACGCCAGATCGATCCGCTTATGGACGACCCCTCACCCCAACTCACAAAAGCCCAGTTCGCCCAACGAACCACCCCGTCGGTTCTCGAATACCAGGCGCACACCGCCCCAATCGACTTCAAGTTTTACCGCGGCAGCATGTTTCCTGAGAAGTACCGGAACGGCGGGTTTGTGGCGTTCCGCGGATCGTGGAACCGGATTCCCCCTACCGGCTACAAGATCGGTTTTGTCCGATTCCAAAATGGGAAGCCGGTTGAGATACAGGATTTCGTAACGGGCTTTCTTATCGAAGAGGGCAGAGCCCAGTTTGCCCGGCTCGCCGGCATCGCGTATCTGCCCGACGGTTCGCTGCTGTTTTCCGACGACGAAAACGGCGTCATCTACCGCGTCTCCACCCAGTGAATCGCCCAACCTGGCTCGCCAGAATCTCCGTGACCATTCCCGTCTTCCTCCGTGGTCTCCGTGAACTCCGTGGTTATTTGCTCTTGCGCGTCTGGGACGCCCCCCGGCAGCGCTTCTTAGCGCGCGTTGTGCGTGGGGTGTCCCACTTTTGTTGGCGAGGCTGGCATGTTCCAAAAAGGGGACACCTCCCACAACTGCCGGGAGGCGTCCCGACGGGGAGTGGTCCCTATGTTGGCTTTTTGGTTGCGGCCTTGGCCGCGCTGTGGTCTCCGTGAACTCCGTGGTTATTTGCTCTTGCGCGTCCCGACGGGGAGTGGTCCCTATGTTGGCTTTTTGGTTGCGGCTTTGCCTTCGTTCTCCGCATGGGCCAAGTCCCAGGCCAGCCGAAAGTGGGGTGCGGATTTTCTCCCCGGGCTCCGGATGTTCCACATCAGAGGCTGATCAATCAGGCGGGGAACTTGCCGCGCGGGAAAAGGAACACCGCATGAGACGATTGTGGAAAGTCATCCGCTCCGCCATCACCGACTTCTTCGCCGACGATTCCATGACGTTGGCCGCCGCGCTCGCCTTTTACGCAATCCTGTCGCTGGCGCCCCTGGCGGTTCTGCTTGTAGTGGCGGCGGGTTTCATCGGCCAGGACACGGTCAACTCCATCGTCAGCCAGGTGGAAGGCATGCTGGGGCCCTCCGCCGCCGGCGTCCTTCAAACCGTCATCTCGAGCGCGCAGCAGCAGCGATCCGCGGGAACCGTCTCCGCCATCGTCAGCCTCGTCGTGATTCTGTCGACGGCGTTGGGGACGTTTGTTCAGCTCCAATATTCGATCAACCGCATCTGGGGCCTTCAACCCTCCGGAAAAAGCGCCGTCTGGCAGTGGATACGCAAGCGGCTCCTGTCTCTGCTGCTGCTATTGGTGATAGCGGTGCTTCTGCTTGCCAGCGTGGTGGCGAGTTCGGTGGTGAGCGCGTTGTTCCCGGAGTTCAGGTGGATCAACGCCGTCGTATTTCTGGCGATCTTCCTCGTGCTGTTCGCCGTCATCTACAAATACCTGCCGGACGCCAAAATTTCGTGGCTGGATGCGTGGATCGGCGCCATTTTTACGGCAATCCTGTTCAGCGTGGGCACCTGGGCGATTGGCCTCTACCTAGGGCGGAGCGGCGCGGGTTCGTTGTACGGCGCGGCCGGGTCGCTGGTCGTGTTCCTGTTGTGGATTTATTACGCCGCGCTGATCCTGTTTTTGGGCGCGGAATTCACGCAGGCCTGCAGCGCCGTATACGGCCACCCGATCCAACCTACGGAATACTCCGAACATATCGACAAACACGGCCAACAACACCAAGGAAAATAACCATGGCCAAACAAAAAGAAGCGGTACAAATTCTCGAAAGCGGCAACATCTATTTCGCCACAGCCTTGGAGGATTAATCTCATGCCTTTGCCCAGCCAAAACCAGCCCTACTGGATCTCCCAATCGAACTGCCGGCAGTTTAACGTCCTGGACGGAGATATCGACGTGGACGTGGCCGTGGTCGGCGGCGGCATTACGGGCCTCACGACCGCCATGGTGCTGCAAGACCTCGGCAAGCGGGTCGCCGTACTCGAGATGATGCGCGTCGGGGGAGGTACGACCGGCTACAGCACCGGCCACCTGGACAACTGGCTGGACGAACTGTGGCACGTCGCGATTCGGAAGTTCGGCGAGTCTCGGGCGCGGCTCGTCGCCGAAGCACGAACCACCGCCATTGACGTGATCGGGCGATGGGACGCCGAGTTCAATATCAACAGCGATTTCCGCAGGATTCCCGGCTTCCTCTACGCTGAAGACGAATCTTCCGCGGGCGAACTGGAAAAAGAGTTCAAGGCGTCCCGCAGCCTCGGGCTCAACGTCGAAAAAATTGAGAAAATGCCCGTGTCCTTTCCGCACGCTTGGGCCCTGATGTTTCCCTCGATGGCAAGGTTCAACCCGCTCCAATACGTCTGCGGCCTCGCGCGCGTCTTCACCGAACGCGGCGGGCTCCTCTGCGAATTAACCCGCGCCGAAAACTTCAAAGAAGACAACGGCGAATGCTCCGTCGCCACCAACAGGGGAACAGTCCACGCCCGTGCGATAGCCCTCGCCGGCCACGCCGCACTCTTCGGCCTCTACACCATCGAAACCAGAGTCTACCCCTACCAGTCCTACGTCATCGCCGCACGCGTTGAAGATCCCGTCCCCGATTTCCTCATGTGGGACACCGCCGGCCCGTACCACTACACCCGGCGCGCATCCTCCGCCGAAAAGCACCTCGTCATCATCGGCGGCGCAGACCATCCCACCGGACAAAGGACCGACACCGACCAGCCGTTCCGCCAACTCGAGCAATACGCCCGAGACCACTACCATGTCCAGCAAATCGAGCACCAGTGGTCCCACGAATACTTCACCACCGCCGACACGCTTCCCTACATCGGCCGCGTGCCCGATTACGACAACATCTACATCGCCACCGGCTTCTCCGGCGACGGCCTCACGTTTGGAACCGCCGCAGGCATACTCATGGCCGACCTCATCACCGGCAGGCCAAATGAATGGGCGGGGGTGTTCACGCCCGCCCGCGTCAAACCCGTTGCCTCCGCCTCGCGGTTCACCTCCGGCGTGTTCAACATGGCCTGGCACTACCTCGGCGACCGGTACATCACCGGCGACGACATCCGGTCCGTTAACCAGCTCAAACCCGGCCAGGGCGGCGTCATCACCATCGAGCGGGAAAAGTACGCCGTCTACCGAGACGAAGATGGCGAACTCCATTCCCTCTCGCCCGTCTGCCAGCACATGGGCTGCATCGTCCACTGGAACAACGCCGAAAAAACCTGGGACTGCCCATGCCACGGCGGACGGTACTCCTGCTACGGCGACGTGATCACCGGCCCACCAAAACAGCCCCTGGCCCAAAAACCCATCGAACAACTCGTGTAGTTGGTCTAGTTGCGACGTTCCCCGCCGGCTTCCGGGAATAAACCGCGAAATAATCCTATCTGCGCGGGCGTTAACCAATTAGATGAACAACAATAACTCCCACATTGGCCGCGACATCGCGGCCTCAAAGGAGATTGGATATGCTGTACTGGGCGTTAGTTTTCTTCATCATCGCCATCGTCGCGGCCATATTTGGCTTTGGCGGGATCGCGTCGGCGGCTGCAGGTATAGCGCAGTTCCTGTTTTTCCTGTTCATAGCGCTGTTCCTGATCTTTCTCATCATCGGGCTGGTGGCCTACCGCCGTATCACAGGCCCGTGACGACGACCCGGAACCTTTTGCGGTGAACGGGCATATAACCGTTGCGGCTGTGATCGATGGCGGCCGCGCCACAAAGGAGGATCGCGAGCAAATGAAAAACCGACCCGGCCTGCGGCTCGTACCTGCGCTTTTGCTGTTGTGCGCGGCCGCAGCGGCACAGCAGTCTCTGATCACCGACCCCGAAACCGTCACATTCAACACCCAGGATCAAACCACGCTCGTCCAGGTGCTCCGCAACGGCCTACCCGTCAACATCACCAGCGTCAGCGGCCACCAGTTTCTTGTAGGGCGGAACACCTACGAGTACATGATTAAAGTGACCGCCGAAGACGGCAAGCTCCAGATCAAGCCCACCAACCTGCTCGAGGTGGGCTCGTACCTGCTTATCGTCAACACGAACGCCGGCCGCGTCGCGATGGACGTGTTCGCCCCGCTGGCCGAGATGCCGGATTCACTCGAGGCAAGAGCCGCGCGCGCGGGCGTGTCCCCCGAGCAGATGAAAACGCTCCTCGGGTTGTCGACGGGTGATCCGCGGTCCGCCGTCTCGCTGGGGCTGCCGCCGGTGTATTACGAAGGGCAGACCCTCGTCCTGACCATGCCGCCGGAACCCGGCCGCAATTACACCTGGGCCGTCAACGGCAAGGTGGTGCGGGAAGGGGTAGGCGAAAATGAGTTCGTCTACACATTCCGGGAACCTGGCGAGTACCTCGTTACGTATGCCGAACGCGATAATGGCAAGGTCACGGCGTCGGCCGCGGGAACGACCGTGGTGAGGCCCGTGCCTGCCGTGGTGGTCGAGCTGCCGCCCAATACCGAGTTTATCGCCCGCGCCCCCGATGGTTTCCGCCGGTATGCGTGGATCAGCAACGGCCAAGCCATCGGCGCCGGCCGGGAGATTAACTACTTGCCCACCGGGCCCGGCGTATATGAAATCGAGGTCCGCGCCGAAGATCCGGTAGCAGGTCCGTACGACCAGTTCTTGCGCACGAGGTACCACGTAGTCGTCAAGTAGCGCGCAAAACTGAAGGCGCCTTCGTGGATGCCCTCCGCCCGAGGCGCGAAGTTGAAGTACCGCATAGTCAGATGCATGAGAGGGCTTCGCGGGGTCGCAGCCGCGAAGCCCTTCTATTTTATCCGTCCGATCCGTCCCATGTTGCGCCCACCCCCTTTTTGATTCCGTGCCCTTGCTTGCGTATCCTTACCCGAATTTCCCCGTTGCTCGGAGATCCGCCCATCATGAACGCAGGCAGTGCACCCGTCGCGCCCAACGAATGGGAAAACCCCAGGTTGCTTCACCGAAACCGGCTCGCCCCGCGCGCCTCGCTCGTCCCGTTCCCTGACGAAAGGTCCGCGCTGGTTGCTGCGCCGGATCTGTCGCCGTGGTACATGTCGCTAAGCGGCGCCTGGCGTTTCCTCTGGGTGGATCGGCCATCCAAAGCGCCCTCCGACTTCCACAAACCCGAAAGGTCCGTCTCGCACTGGGATGAAATACCTGTTCCCGGCAGTTGGCAAATGCTCGGCTACGAGAAGCCGGTTTACATGAACCTCACCAACATGTCCGCGCCCGCTGAGCCGCCGTTGACCAACCCCGACTACAACCCCGTCGGGTCGTACCGGCGTACGTTCACCATCCCCGACGCATGGGACGGCCTGCGCGTCATCCTCCATTTTGCCGGCGTCCAATCCGCCTTCTACGTCTGGCTCAACGGCCGCGAAGCCGGCTACAGCCAGGGCAGCCAAATGCCGTCGGAATTCGACATCACGCCGTTTCTCATCCCCGGCCAAAACACGATTGCAGTCAGGGTCTACCGGTGGTGCGACGGCAGCTACCTCGAAGACCAGGACATGTGGCGGTTCAGCGGCATCCACCGCGACGTTTTCCTCTACGCCACGCCGAAAGTCCACGTCGCCGATTTCGCCGTACAAACCATCTTTGATTCCAATTACAAAGACGCTGCCCTGCGCGTCACCGGCCGCGTCAACAATCCTGCACCAGGCGGCTTCATCAGTATCCGCCTCTTCGACAGCGAGGGCAGGGCTGTTGACGTGGAAGGAACGACAAAGCGGCCGCTGGTTGCCCGCGTCTTCCGCTTCGACGGCAAAGTCACGGGCCCCGAGAAGTGGTCGGCCGAATCGCCGGCGCTCTACACGCTCCTGGTCACCATTGAAGATCGATCCGGCTCTGTCCTCGAAACGCAAGCTGCCCGGATCGGGTTCCGCCAAGTCGAGATCCGCGACGCCCAACTCTGCGTCAACGGCGTGCCCATCTACATCAAAGGCGTGAACCGCCACGAAACCAGCGCCGACTCGGGCAAGGTCGTCACACGCGACGAGATGCTCCGCGACATCCTCCTGATGAAGCGCCACAACATCAACGCCGTCCGGACGTCCCACTATCCCAACGACCCGTATTGGCTCGACCTGTGCGACCGGCACGGGCTGTATGTGTTCGACGAGGCCGACCTCGAATCGCATTTCTACTGGGACAAGTTCACCAAAGACCCCGAGTGGCGCGACGCATTCATCGACCGCGCCCAACGAATGGTCGAGCGCGACAAGAACCACCCCGCCGTCATCGTGTGGTCGCTTGGCAACGAGTCGGGCTACGGGCCCAACCACGACGCGATGGCCGAGTGGATCCATCAGCGCGACCCTACGCGGCCCACCCATTACCACCCCGCCGGCAACGGGCTCGCCACCGATATCATCGCGCCCATGTATCCGGCCGTGGCCGAGATCGTCCGGCTCGCGCAGGTGCCTGGCGAAACCCGTCCCGTCATCATGTGTGAATATGCCCACTCGATGGGAAACAGCACCGGAAATCTTCTCGAATACTGGCAGGCCATTGAAACGCACAAACGCCTCCAGGGCGGGTTCATCTGGGATTGGGCCGACCAGGCGTTCCGCCAAACGTCGATCACCCTCACGCCCGACAACGCCGCCGCCGGCCGCCGTGCCGTCGTCATGGCCAGGCGCGTCCGCGGCCGAGAAGGCGGCGGCGCTATCGCCGACGGGTACGCCGCGCTCCCGCCCGCGCCCGAACTCGATATCACCCGCGGCGAGATCACCCTCGCCGTGTGGGCTCGCCCCGATCGATCCGCGTATCCCAGTCCGTTCATCGCGAAAGACTGCCAATACGCCCTCCAGCAAACGCCCGGCGGTCAACTCCAGTTTTCCGTCATGCAGTCCGGCCCCGCCACGGTCACCGCGCCCGTGCCCGCAGAGTGGTACG
>JAPLKX010000593.1 GCA_026387845.1 Candidatus Hydrogenedentota bacterium
AGGGTCCTGTAGCGACCATGGATCGCTTGCTTGCCGTCGAGTCCCGGGCGGAGTAGTCTCATGATAAGCAGTCATCGGTTCGACGACGTGACTGCAAATCACACGATTTCTGCGCTGTTTACAGTGAATACGAGCTAACGAGCACATAGACTGCTCTGGAGCATACGTCTACTCGTACTATATGAGAAAAGAACAATGTCCCAGCCCGAAATATCGGTGGCCATCCTGGTCGTCTTGGTGCTACTCGGCTTGGTAGCGTCGTACACGATGGGCGGGCTAAGAAGGATGCTCGAAACATTGTTGGTCATCGTGGTCGGCTTGTGGGTACTCGGAATGGTCACGTCGGTCACGATGGGCGGGCGGATTCACGTGCTCTTGGTCATCGCCGTCATCGCGATACTGGTTCGCGTGATTCAAGGACGAACCGCCGTATAAAGATCGGAATGCTTCCCCGGGCCGCGGTGGCAGTCGAGTGCTGCCGCGCTGCCCGCGGCAGGGATTCACGGATTGCTCAACAGGAGGCATAGAAATGAAAGCATATACAATCGTGGCGGTTGTGCTAATCGCGGTGGGCATCTTGGGTCTGGCATATGGCCATTTCAGCTACAACAAGGATTCCCAAGCCGCCAAGCTGGGCCCGATCGAACTGACGATCACCGAGAAGAAGACAGTCAACATTCCCGTCTGGGCCGGTGCGGGCTCGATAGTCGTGGGTGCCGCGATGTTAGTCTTTGCGCTCATGAAACGCTAACGTAGAGACACGCGGCGCCCGCGCCACGTTGGATAGTGATAATGGGGTTTGTTGAATCAAACTGCGAGGAGAATCGATTATGAAAAAGGGGGGCTGTTTTCACACCAGCGGGGCCGTGTGCGCGCTTATGGTCTTGTGCCTGTCGGCCACGCTGAGCTATGGGGCGGTTACGGCCGATCCCGCGAAAGCAACCTTTACGTCGCCGCAACAGTCGGCCACCATTAAGCTGACGAACGACGGCGCGCCGATTCCTGCAACGGACATCCGCGGGTGGCGGCTTCTTGCCAGCGGTCACGACTACAAGCACATGCTGAGCGTGGAGAAGATGGACGGCGCACTTAAGATTGCGCCGAGCAAGACGCTCGAAGTGGGCAGTTACGATCTGAACATCCAGACCGCGCAAGGTTCTGTGGTCGTGCAAGTCTTTGCCCCGCTCAGCGACCTGCCCGACATCGTCGAGAAGACGGCCGCACTCACGGGGCTGTCCGAAAAAGCGATCGAGGCGAAAATGGGGCTGCTGACCGCCACCGGGCGCGAGGAAATCCAGATCGACCTGCCCCCGGTGTATTACGAGGGTCAGACGCTCGAACTGACCATGGCGGCTAAGCCCGGCCCCGGACACACTTGTACGTGGTTCATGAATGGAGATCTCATGGCGGAGGGGCCGGAACAGAACGCGCTTGCTTACACCTTCACGGAGACGGGCGAGTACGTCCTCACCTGCATCGAGACTGAGAAAAAAAATGGCAACACGGCCACCGTGGCGCGCACCCGAGCCCATACCCGGGTCGTTGCCGTGCCTGGCGTCCCCACAGAAGTCGCCGTCAACACCAAAATGGAGTTTGCGCCGCCGCCCGGCTACCAGAAACATACTTGGCGCATCGATGGCAAGGAGGTCTCCAACGAACCGGTCCTCAAACATGCGTTCCAGGCCCCGGGCACGCATACCGTCGAGTGTCTGGCATCCTCCCCCGATGCGGGACCCCCCAAAGGCTTCCTGCGCATCCGTTACAACGCGGCTGTGATACAATAAGAGCGCAAAATGCATGAGGGAGTCCTCATTTTTCGCCTAGTCCTCGAACACATCTCATGAAACCGGATGCCCCGTAAACATCGCGGATAGGCGCTAATCCGGTGATCGGCGAAAGGTGACCGCAGTGCTCGTGCCTCCTCCTGGAATCAAGCAGCGGCTGGAACGGCTGGTGAACTGGTATCAGACCATTGGCGGCGATGGTCGGATGCAGCCGCCGGCGGACGAGCAGCCGCTCCGCGCCGAGCTTTACAGCGTCAACCAGTTGGAGCATCACGCCAATGCGCTGGCGGGATTGCACGTACTCGCGACGGGAGTCGCGCCCGATCGGCTCATTTCTCGGCTGGAAGAAAACGAACGGATACTGATCCGCACGTACGACCTGCTCACGGGCGCGGTGACAAAGAATCGCCGCATTGTGCCCGCGGCCGAATGGCTGCTTGACAATTTCTACCTGATCGAAGAACAAATCCGCACCGCCCGCCGCCATTTTCCCCCGTCTTACAGCAAGGGCTTGCCCCGGTTGGCCAAAGGACCGGCGGCGGGGAGTCCACGGGTTTACAGTATCGCCATGGAACTCATCTCCCACGTGGATGGCGGCGTGGATGCCACCAGCCTCAACGCGTTCATCACTTCCTACCAGGCTGTTGAACCCTTGACGCTCGGAGAGCTTTGGGCCATTCCGATCATGCTCCGGCTGGGGCTGATCGAGAACCTGCGGCGCGTGGCCGTACGGCTGTCGGCGAGTCTGCGTGATCGAGGCCTGGCGACAGATTGGGCCGAGCGGATGGTGAGCGTAGTCGAGCAGAATCCGTCCGATCTGATTCTCGTGCTGGCGGACATGGCCCGGGCGGACCCGCCGTTGTCCAGCGCTTTTCTTGCCGAGTTGACTCGCCACCTGCAGGGGCAAAGCCCTCACTTTGCATTCGCCTTGAGCTGGCTGGAGCACCGCGTCTCTGAACAGGGGCTCAAGATCGCCCATCTCGTTAAGATGGAAAGCCAGGCGCAAGCGGCCGACCAGGCCTCGATCAGCAACACCATCGCAAGTCTCCGGTTGCTAAGTCTGACTGACTGGCGAGAGTTTGTCGAGGGCCAGAGCATTGTCGAGCAGACGCTCCGCGGCGAACCGTCCGGCATGTACCCCAACATGGATTTTGCCACACGCGACCTATACCGTCATGCGGTCGAGGAGGTCGCCAAGCGCGGCCGCCGCTCAGAGAACGAGGTCGCACGCAAGGCAATCGGGCTCGCCAAGGCCGCGGTCGACCCGCGGGACATCCGAGCCGTCGACCCGGGGCGAAGTCGAAAGGCGCACGTCGGGTATTACCTCATCGACAAAGGCCGCACGGAGCTGGAACAGGCGGCAGCGGTGAAATCGTCGCCGCGCGCGGCCCTGCGGAAGGGCGTGCGTCGCCATCCGCTGTTCTTTTATCTGTCCGGGGTCGCGGCGCTGACGGCGTGCGTCATGGCGGGTCTGTACGGATGGGCGGCGCATGGCGGGCTGCCGCCATGGATACTGGCCTTGATGTCGCTGCCCGTTCTCATGTGTGTGGTCCATCTCGCCATCGGCATCGTCAATTGGCTCGTTACCGTTTTCGTCGGACCGCTTCCGCTTCCGCGGATGGATTTCCGCACGGGTATTCCGCCTGAACACCGGACGATGGTGGTTGTACCCACCATGCTCACCAGTGTGCGCGCGGTTTGCGATCTCCTGGAAGCAATCGAAATCCATTACGTGGCCAATAATGATCACCACCTGCATTTCGCGCTGCTTACCGACCTGAACGACGCTTCGCAGGCGGTGATGCCCGAGGACGCGGAGTTGATCCGCGAGGCTCGCGAGGGAATCGAGGCCTTAAATGAAAAGTATAAGAATGAACGGACAGACGCTTTCTTCTTGTTCCATCGGCCGCGCCGGTGGAACGAGAAAGACCGCGTATGGATGGGCTACGAACGCAAGAGAGGGAAATTAAAGGAATTCAACGCGCTCTTGCGCGGCGGCTCGAACGATTCCTTCCAGGAAATGGTGGGCGATATGAGCATCTTGCCGGAAATCCGGTATGTCATTACGCTTGACACGGACACACAGCTTCCCCGAGATGCCGCCCGCGGGTTGGTCGAATCAATGGCCCATCCCCTCAACCGGCCCGTCTTCGATACGCAGCGGCGGCGCGTTGTCGACGGCTATAGCATTATTCAACCTCGTGTGGGAACCAGCCTTCCCAGCGCGTCGCGATCCTGGTATGTCCGACTGTTCGCCGCCGACTCCGGCTTGGACCCGTACACGCGGGCCGTCTCCGATATCTACCAGGACCTTTTTGCCGAGGGGTCTTTCATCGGCAAGGGCATCTACGACGTAGACACGTTTCATCGTGCATGCGCCTGCCTTCCCGACAATGCGATCCTGAGCCATGATCTGTTGGAAGGCGCTTACGCCCGTTCCGCGTTGCTCACCAATGTCGAGCTGTATGAGGACCATCCGCATCGGCATTCCGCGGACGTGAGCCGGCGGCGGCGCTGGATACGCGGCGATTGGCAGATCGCCTGGTGGTTGCTGCCGCGCGTGCCTGGAACCGATGCACGGTGGACCCGGAACCCTATCTCGGGGCTGTCAAAGTGGAAGATCTTCGATAACCTCCGCCGAAGCCTGGTCCCGGCGTCGATGTTGATGCTGCTCTGTTTCGCGTGGCTCCTGCCATGGGCATGGTTTTCCGCCGGCGCAACGCTCTTGGCAATCGCCGTCGTCGCGGTGATACCGATTCTGGCCGGAGCGCTAAACCTCACGCGCAAACCCGTCGACCTGCCCTTTTGGATGCACATTCGCGCGTTCGCGCCGCGAATCGTCCGGCGGGCGGGCCAAGCCCTTTTTACACTGGTGTTCATTCCGTATGACGCCTGCATCAGCCTCGATTCGATTGCGCGCACGCTGACGCGCCTGTTTTGGACGCACCGCAATTTGCTCGAGTGGACGACCTCGACCGATGACGAGTCACGCGAGCGCAACGGCCTCGGGGGGCATTACCGGTCCATGTGGGTTGCGCCAACCATCGCCGCCATCATGCTTGCGCTCATAACCCTCGTTCAGCCCGGCCATCTCCCGTTCAGCGGGCCTATTCTGGGGCTGTGGGCGGCCTCGCCGCTCATCGCATGGTGGCTCAGCCATCCCATCCAGGATCGAGACCCCCATCTCTCCGAAGAGCAGGTTGTCTTCATGAGAAACCTGGCGCGCCGAACATGGGGATACTTCGAGGCGTTCGTCACGGCGGACGAGAACTGGCTTCCGCCGGACAATGTCCAGGAATATCCCATACAAAACACCGCTTCGCGAACGAGTCCTACAAACATCGGGGTGACCTTGCTCGCGAACCTCGCCGCGTATGACTTCGGATATGCGTCAGCCAGTCAACTCTTACTACGAACGCACAAGACCTTTGAAACCATGGGCCGCATGGAAAGGTATCGCGGCCACTTCTTCAACTGGTATGACACGCATTCACTCCGGGCCTTGCCGCCGCAGTACGTCTCTACAGTAGACAGCGGCAACCTCGCCGGGCACTTGTTGGTGTTGCGGCGCGGCTTATTGGAGTTGATCGACGCCGCCATACTTCCGCCACGGGTGTTCGACGGCGTGCAGGACACGGCCCGGGTGCTCTTCGACCTAATCCGCCGTTCTATCGAGGCGCTCGAGCCTGAGATCGACTCCCTGCCCCCAAGAGACGCCCTGCGGAAAGTCGAGCGGCTCGAGGCGGAATTGAAGGACCCTCCAAGCCGCGATGGCAGCGGCCTCAGAGCATCGATTCTGCTCCTGCGGCGTGTGGCGGACTGGGCGCGCGATATCGGCCCGGTCAACGGCCTGGACGGGGAGGCTCAAACATGGGCTCGGGCGTTGGAACAATGCGCCGTCGAACATCGCGACGACATCGCCCATCTTGCCCCCTGGGCGCTGCTCCCGCCGCCGCCCCAGGGCCTCTGGCGGCACGGTTCGGCCGAGCAGGTTCACCGGCTCGATGAGTTCCGCGAATGGCTCGGGCAACTTGAAAGCATTCCGACTCTCCGCCAGGTAGCCGCGCTGAACCTCTCGTTACTGCCCTTGCTCGATGAGATTCTGGCGGGCTTCGGCGGGCCGAATTCCAACGAAGATTCAGAACTCTCTGACTGGCTTGGCGGCCTCCGTCTCGCCATCATCGAAGCTGCCCAGCGCGCGCTGGAACGCATCCGGGAGATCGAGGCGGCCGCCGACCGTTGCCACGAGTTCTCGGATATGGACTTCTCATTCCTGTTCGACAAATCCCGTGGCCTGCTTGCCATTGGCTACAACGCCGGCGATCACCGTATGGACACCGGGTTCTACGACCTGCTCGCATCCGAGGCCCGCCTCGCGAGCTTTTACGCCATTTCACAGGGTCAGTTGGGACAGGAGCATTGGTTCGCCCTCGGCCGCTTGCTCACCACATCCAGAGGAGCCGTGGCGCTGCTGAGTTGGAACGGCTCGATATTCGAATACCTCATGCCGCTACTCGTGATGCCGGCCTACGAGAACACGCTTCTCGACCAGACCTGCAAAGCCGTTGTGCGGCGCCAGATCGAATATGGGAACCAGCGTGGAGTCCCCTGGGGGATTTCCGAGTCCGGGTTCAACGCATGGGGCGTACACCTGGACTACCAGTATCGGGCCTTCGGCGTACCCGGCCTGGGACTCAAGCGGGGTCTGGCCGACGACCTCGTTGTCGCACCGTATGCCTCGGTCATGGCTCTGATGGTGGCGCCCGAGGCCGCATGCCGGAACCTCGAACGGCTCACGGCCGAAGGACGGCAGGGCCCATACGGCTTTTACGAGGCAATCGACTACACCCCGTCGCGCCTGCCCTTCGGAGTCGCCAGCGCAACCGTCCGGTCTTTCATGACACACCACGAAGGGATGAGCCTCCTGTCGCTGGCATACCTCCTGCTTGACCGGCCCATGCAGCGCCGCTTTCAAGCAGACCCCACCCTCCAAGCGACCAGCTTGCTGCTGCAAGAACGGATTCCCAAAACAACGGCACCGATCTTTCCACACACCATCGAGGCCAACGTCATACGAACGGCCTCGGCAGAGGCGGAAAGGACCATGCGCGTCTTCACCGATCCGGGAAGCCCCGTGCCGGAAGTCCACCTGCTTTCCAACGGGCGGTATCACGTCATGGTCAGCAGCGCCGGTGGAGGATATAGCCGCTGGCGCGACCTCGCGGTCACGAGGTGGCGCGAGGACCCGACCCGCGATTGCTGCGGGACGTTCTGCTATTTGCGCGACCTCGACAATGGGCGTTTTTGGTCCACTGGCTACCAACCCACCCTACAGCCATCCAAGGCCTACGAGGCGATCTTCGTGCAAGGGAAGGCCGAGTTCCGCCGGCGCGACGACGATATCGAGACCCACACCGAAATCAGCGTCTCGCCGGAAGACGACATTGAACTGCGGCGCATCGCCATCACCAACCGATCGGACAGGCCGCGCACAATTGAAGTGACCAGTTATGCCGAGGTCGTGCTGGCGCCCAATGATCAAGACCTGGCCCATCCGGCGTTCAGCAACCTGTTCGTCCAGACGGAACTCGTGCGAGCCCGGCAGGCCATCCTATGTACCCGCCGGCCCCGTTCGGCGGAGGAACAACCCCCATGGATGGTTCACCTCATGACCGTACAGGGCCAGCCGAGCGGCGAAATATCGTTCGAGACCGACCGCGCGAAGTTTGTGGGCCGGGGCAGGACGTTGGCCTGGCCCGCCGCGATGGCCGGCGATGGGCAATTGTCGGGCAGCGAGGGGCCTGTGCTCGACCCCGTGGCCGCCATCCGCCGAGCCGTCTGTATTCAGCCCAACGAGACGGCCCGGATAGACTTGATCACAGGCGTCGCCGGGACGCGCGAGGCGGCGACCGCGTTAGTGGACAAGTACTACGATCCCCGGCTTGCCGACCGCGTCTTCGATCTCGCGTGGACACACAGCAACGCCGAACTGCAACACCTTAACGCCGTCGAGGCCGAGGCCCAAATGTACGCCCGGTTGGCTGGTTCAGTGATCTACGCCACGTCGCTCTACCGATCGAGTTCCAGCGTACTGGTTCGGAATACACGCGGGCAGTCGGGACTGTGGGCCTATGGGATCTCGGGCGACCTTCCCATCGTCCTGGTCCGTATCCGCGGCCGGGAGAAACTGGACCTGGTTCGGCAGGCTGTCCAGGCGCACGCGTACTGGCGGACGAAAGGACTGCGCGTAGACTTGGTCATTTGGAACGAGGACGATTCAATCTATCGCCAAGAGTTGCACGACGCCATCATGAGCCTTATCGCTGCAAGTTCCGAGGCGGCGATGGTGGACAAGCCCGGCGGCGTGTTTCTGCGCCGGGGAGAGCAGATTGCAGAGGAGGACCGCGTGCTCCTTCAAGCCGTGGCGAGGGTCGTGCTCGTGGACGATGCCGGGACGCTGCCCGAGCAGGTCGAGCGCCGCGGGAGGGCCCAGGTGCCAACCGCGATTCTCAAGCCGGTGCGCCGTCGAGCGAAATCGGCCATACCGGAAACGCCCAAGTATGACTTGGCTTTCTTCAACGGCCTCGGCGGCTTCACCCACGACGGCCGCGAATACATCGCCATCCTGAGTCCCGGCGAGAACACCCCCGCGCCTTGGGTCAACGTCATCGCCAACCCGCGGTTCGGAACGGTCGTGTCGGAGAGCGCGAGCGTCTATACGTGGGCCGAGAACAGCCACGACTTTCGTCTGACCCCCTGGAGCAACGACCCGGTCAGTGGCGGCGGCGGAGAAGCCTTGTACATCCGCGACGAAGAGACCGGCCGCGTCTGGTCGCCTTCTCCCCAACCCGCGCGCGGGGCCATGCCGTATGTCGCCCGCCACGGCTTCGGCTACAGTATCTTCGAGTACCAGGAAGACGGCGCCGCCAGCGAACTGACCCTGTACGTCGACATGGATGCCCCCGTGAAGTTCGCAAGGCTCAAGATTACGAACCGCTCGGGCCGGCCCCGCCGCTTGTCCGTCACCGCGTACTGGGAACTCGTGTTGGGCGAGTCGCGCGATAAGACGCTCATGCACGTCGTCACCGGGATTGATCCCATAACGGGCGCCGTCTTTGCCCGAAACGCTTACAACTCGGAGTTCGGCGGGCGCGTGGTATTCGCCGACTCGAGCGAAGCCACGCGCACGATAACGGCCGACCGAACCGAGTTCCTCGGCCGTAACGGGACCCCCGCCAATCCGGCGGCACTGAACCGTGTCCGACTGTCCGGCCGCGTAGGCGCTGGACTCGACCCATGCGCCGCGATACAAGTGCCCGTGGACCTGGACGACGGGCAGGAAAAGGAAATCGTCTTTACCCTTGGCGCCGCCGAGTCGGAAGAGCAGGCGAGGCACCTCATTCAGGAGGCTCGGGGCGTCTCGGCAGCGCAACGGGCCTTGGAGGGCGTGTGGCAATACTGGAGCCGCACCCTGGGCGTCGTCCATGTGGAGACACCCGACCCGGCCCTCAACTTCCTGGCCAACGGCTGGCTGATGTACCAAACCCTCTCATGCCGAATATGGGGGCGGACCGGTTTCTACCAGTCGGGCGGAGCATACGGGTTCCGCGATCAACTGCAGGACGCGATGGCCCTCGTCCACGCTGAACCCCTTATATTGCGCGCCCACTTGCTTCGTGCCGCGGCGCGACAGTATCACGACGGAGACGTGCAGCATTGGTGGCATCCACCGGCGGGCAGGGGCGTGCGAACCCACTGCTCCGACGATTATCTCTGGTTGCCATACGCCACCTGCCGCTACGTGACCGCCACAGAAGACACCGGCGTGCTGGAAGAGATGGTGCCGTTCCTCAACGGGCGCCCACTTCGCCCGGAGGAGGACTCCTATTATGATCTGCCGCAGGTGTCCGACAAGGCGGAAACCCTGTACGAGCACTGCGTGCGCGCCATCAACAACGGCCTGCGTTTCGGCGACCCCCGCTTCGGGGGCCATGGCCTGCCCCTGATGGGCAGCGGTGATTGGAACGACGGGATGAATCTCGTCGGGGAACACGGAAAGGGCGAGAGCGTCTGGCTGGGATTCTTCCTGTACGATGTCCTCACGCGTTTTGCCCAACAGGCCCGCCGACGCGGCGATAGCGCCTTTGCTGACAAGTGTCTGTCCGAGGCCGGACGGTTGCGGCTTCACATAGAAGACTCGGCATGGGACGGGCAATGGTACCGCCGGGCCTTCTTCGACGACGGCGAACCGCTCGGCTCGGCGAAAAACCCAGAGTGCCAAATCGACTCGATTCCACAAAGCTGGTCCGTTCTCTCTCGAGCGGGCGAGCCTGGCCGCGCCCAGGCCGCGATGGAAAGCGTCGACCGCAGGTTGGTACGCCGCGATGCACGACTCGTTCAGCTTTTCGAGCCCCCGTTCGACAAATCCGATCTCAACCCCGGTTATGTCAAAGGATACATTCCCGGCGTGCGCGAAAACGGCGGGCAATACACGCATGCGGCAATCTGGGCCGCTATGGCATTTGCCGATATGGGAGATTCCAACCGCGCATGGGAGCTGTTCTCACTGCTCAACCCAATCGCTCACGGCACGGCGCCCGACGACATGCAAACCTACAAAGTAGAACCCTACGTTATCGCCGCCGACCTCTATGCCGCTTCCCCGCACACGGGCCGCGGCGGATGGACGTGGTACACCGGCTCGGCCGGTTGGATGTACCGCCTCATCACGGAATCACTGCTCGGCTTGCAGTTGCACGCCGACGTACTTCGGTTCGCCCCATGCCTCCCGCCGGCGTGGCAAACGTTTAAGATCCACTACCGCTACCGCGAGACCTTCTACCACATCACCGTCCACAACGCCGGCGGCGGAAAATCCGTAAACCGAGTGGTGACAGACGGGCTGGAACAGCCCGACAAGGCGATCCATCTGCTTGACGACCACAACCAACACGACGTTGACGTGGAAGTCCACTGACGGGCCCCTTCTGCATGAGGGTCGTTTTTCACTTCTCCATAACAGCGCCGCACGCATGGCCACGGAAAACTACTCGGCCCAGCGCACGGCAGCGGCATGAGTTAAGAAAACGTCACCGCGGGCCGCGGCGTTGGTCGGTCTGGTTTCCGATGACCGCGCCACCTAAGGCGCCGGCAGCGCCACCGATGAGGGCGCCTTCACCGGCATGACCGGATTGATTGCCGATGATGGCTCCCGCTCCCGCTCCCACCGCACCACCCACCAACGCACCCTCTTGAGCCCGCGTCGCACAACCCGCGGCCCCGCCAACAAGTGCCGCCAATGTAATCGCGATGGCTGCCAATCTGGTTTTCATATCAACCTTCCCGGAGTGTCGACTCCATTTCTTCCTTGCCCCAGAACAGCCTGGGGCGTCGAAAACCTCACCCAAAACACCCTTGACGCATCCTCCGGTCTGGAGGACGCACCAAGGATGCTCGGGGTGAGTCTGAAAGCATCTCTTCTTCGCGGCCTTCGTTCGGTCGCCCACATTTATTCTGTATCATCAACTCATACACACGTGACGCACGGTTGCAAGGACAGGCATAGACTACATGGCGTCATGCCGGGCGTTGTCCTCGTGCCGGCCGTTGTCCTCTTGCGGGGCGTTGTTCTCGTGCCGGGCGTTGTTTCCGGGCCCGACATTTTCGTCGTGTCGCGCGTTGTTTTCGCGCCTGGCGTCGGCTTCACGCCTGGCTATGTCTTCGCGCTTGGCGATGGCTGCGCGCTCCCGCATGGCTATGGCTTCGCGCTCGCGCATGGCTATGGCTTCACGCCTGGCCATGTCTTGATACCTGGCGTTTTGTTCGCGCCGCGCGTTTTCTTCCTGCCAAGCATTGCCGTAACCCGAGCGGCCCTGCTCTGGGACCACGATGGTGAGGCCATCATTTGCCACAGGGCGGCCATGCCAGCCTTGGGATCTTTGTCCCGGTCCGTAAGTCGCACATCCCGCCAAAAGGAGCGCGGATGCTGCAACCACCGTGGTAACAATCCCCAATTTCAATGCGTTTCGCATGCACATATCATTTGTCCTTTCTTCCGTAACTTCGAGTACGCGGCTTTCGCGACTCGTTCTATCGTCCACACGTCGTCACGTTCCGATCACACAGGCCAGGCCATTCAACCGTTCAGCTCACGCGACAAGTCTATTGAGGCCGCCACAACGGCCCGGTCCGCCCTTTTCGCCGGATCGGCATCCATATCCACATTTTCAAAATCACCGCGGAGCGCCTTCAGGGCATATCTTTCCAGATTGATTTCACGGGAACTGCGGATGCCTATGCGCCGGAAAAGCGGCAACGGCGGGCTCCAACCATGCAGCGCATGCTCGAGCATAAAACCGCCGGCCATGCCCGCGAGAATTCGAAACCGCCGCGCAAACATGCCCAAAAAGAAACCACCCAGTGTTACCGCCGAAAACGTGGTTTCCAGCGCCCGCTCGATATCCCATTCCCGTTCCAATTCATTGAGGCGGTGTTCGATCTCCTCGGGATGCCGCGCATAATAATAAACATTGGCTTCAATCTGCCGCGCTATTTGCTCATTGACATCCGGGAACGTCTGTTCCGCTACCCGCGTCTCCGTCGCTGGCAGCCGTCCCATAAAGCACGAGACGCTTGCCTTGACCGCTTCCACAGTCTCTTCGGCGGTCTCGATAGATTCGTCTGTCATTACGCCATCTGGCGTCATAAGAGTCGTCCCTCAAGTAAAGCAGATTCCGCGGCAGTGCCGCCGCGGGTCCGCTGGCCTATTCGTTCATTTATTCAACAAAATCGCCACACCCACCAGGATACCTGCCGCAATGAGCGTGAATATCCCCGACAAAAAAGCCGCCAGGGTCGGCCCCGCCGCTTCCAGGAAAAGTAAATATACGCACCACGTCAGCAAGCCAACACCAGCAGCCAAAAACGTGACGCCCACTAGTACCAGCAGAAAACCCATCATTACGCGCATCACACTGCGGCGCAATGTTCTGCCTTCCGCTTCGATTAGGTTCGCTACCGCAATGAGAAAATCAGCAACGCCGGTCATCCGCTACCTCCTCAGCAAGAAGCGGCCCAGCACCAGACCTATGCCCAAGGTGCTCAATAGAATGATTAGCGGCCGCTTCTCGATGTTTTCCCGGCCAAGTTCGACAGCTCTCGTTCCCTGGCGCCGAATCGCGTCATAGGCATCTTTGAACTGTTCTTCGGTGCACGATTCCAGATTGTGCGCGCTTTTCCACAGGCGCGACTTAGCATCAGCGAGCTTTTCCCGTGCCTTAAACCCCCCGGCCACCATTTGCTTGAGGTCGCCGCGCAACTCATCGAGGTCCCGCTTGATATCCTGCATAGTTACTTCGCTAACGGTTGCCATTGTTCCCGCTGCTCCTTTCTTTTCCTCGTCCATTCCAAGCTCTTTCCTGTCCCGGCCACCGGCGAGGCATCCGGCCGACAAGAAACGTCCATTCAACGAATGAGCCCTTCCGCTTGCGGATGGACGCCGCCCCGCGGCGTGAGTGGCGCGACATGCATCAAACCGCTCACAGCAGGCCCTTGACCTTGAAAGACACGAACCGGCATCGCGACGACCCCGACGATCCCGTCACTTCTCTAGAACGAACGTGACCTTCATCTGGACACGGTACTCGGCGATGTTTCCCTTACTATCGAGCAGGATCTCCTCGTTTTGGATCCATGCGGATTTGACGTTCTTGAGCGTTTTCTGCGCGCGGGCAACTCCTTCCCGCATTGCCGCATCGAAGCTCTCGGAAGAAGACGCTTTGATCTCCGTGACACGTGCAATGGACATTCGCAACCTCCTTTTCTGCACTCATAACCAACCTGCCTAAGGCGGCTGCTAAGCCGCATTAGGATCGGGCGCGAACACCGCGTCCGACGCCATGGCTCTCCATCTGCCCGAGAGC
>JAPLKX010000604.1 GCA_026387845.1 Candidatus Hydrogenedentota bacterium
GGAACCCGAGGGCCTGACGACGGCCGAGGTCTACGTCAACGGGCTGGCCACCAGCCTGCCCGAAGATGTCCAATTCGAGATTCTGCACTCGATACCCGGGCTCGAGGAGGCGGAAATCGTGCGGCCGGGCTATGCGGTCGAATACGACTTCGTGCCGCCCACGCAACTCAAGCCGACGCTCGAAACCAAGCGGGTCCGTGGGCTGTATCACGCGGGGCAGATCAACGGCACGTCCGGCTACGAGGAGGCGGCGGCGCAGGGCCTTTATGCGGCCCTCAACGCCGTCAGGATGTTGCGCGGCGAGCCCCCGCTGTACATCCCGAGGCAGGAAGCCTACCTGGGCGTGATGGTGGACGACCTGGTGACGCGGGGCGTTGTCGAGCCGTACCGGCTGTTCACGTCGCGGGCCGAGTACCGGCTGCTGCTGCGTCACGACAATGCAGACCTCCGGCTCGCCGCGTACGGGATCGCCGGCAGCGAGTTTCAGTCGCGCGTCCGGGAGAAACGGTGCAACGTCGAGGCGGAAACGCGGCGGCTCGAGGAAGTCCGGCTGTCGCCGTCGGCCGAGATCAATGCGATGCTGGCGGAGCGCGGGGAGCCGCCGCTGGCCGAGCCGCAGACGGCGGGTCAGATCTTGTGCCGGCCGCGGGTGACGATAGGCGATGTGTGGCGGTTGAGCCCGCCGGCGGGACCGGTCCCGTTCGAGGTGGCGGAGCAGGTGGAAATCGGCCTGAAATACCGCGGCTATATCGAGCGGCAAGAGCGCGATATTGTGAGGTTGCGCGGGAGTGAAATGCGGTCCATCCCGCCCGACATCGACTATTTTGCGGTTCCGGGCATCCCCAGGGAGTGCAAGGAACGCCTCGACAGTATCCGGCCGGTAAACTTCGGCCAGGCGGCCCGGATCAGCGGCGTCCGGCCCGCCGACATCGCGGTGCTGCACATCTACGTCGAGAAACTGAGGCGTGCGTCCGCGCGCGTCGAATCCCCTGCCGCAACGTCCGGAGACAAACACTGATGCCGTCCGTGATCCTGTTCCGGCCCGCGTACGACCGGCGCAGCCGATCCGCGCCCGTGTTTCCATGGGCGCTGCTTTACCTGGCGTCGGTGCTTCGCGATCGCGGCCTGGAGGTCCATATCCTCGACGAGGCGGTCACGCCGGATTATGCGCCGGCGCTGGACAGGCTGCTGGAACAGGCGCGGCCGGCGGCGGTGGGCGTGTCGAGCATGACGGGCGACCAGATCCGGCACGGGCTCGAATTCGCCCGGCACGTCAGGGCGAAATCGACCGCCGCGATTGTCTGGGGCGGGATTCACCCGAGCCTCCTGCCCGAACAGACCGCGCGGCACCCGCTCGTGGATTTCGCCGTAGCGGGCGAGGGTGAGTATGCGCTGGCGGAACTGATCGACCGGCTGGCGGCGGGGAAAGACGCGGGGCAAATCCCCGGCGTGTACGGCAAGAACGGCGGCGAGCCACAGGTGGATTTTGTCGACCTCGCGCAACTGCCCGAGATCCCGTACGACCTGGTGGACGTCGAGAAATATATCTGTGTGCGGCACGATATCGGTGCGCGGCGCTACTTCGAGATCTGCACGTCCCGCGGGTGCCCGCACCACTGCGGGTTTTGCTACATTGAATCGGTCCACGGCAGCCGATGGCGCGCCCTGGATGCCGCACAGGCCCTCGAGAAAATCCGGGCGCTGGTCAACCGGTTCGAATTAGACTGCGTGTCGTTCCGCGAAGACAACTTCTTTGTTAATCGCGGGCGCGTCGAGGAAATTGCGCGCGGACTCGTGGAAAACGGGCCGAAGATCAAGTGGGCGGCGAGTTGCCGCATCAATTATTTCGACAAATACGATGAAGAGTTTGTTGATCTTCTCAAGCGGAGCGGCTGCGTGTTGCTTACGTTCGGCGTCGAATCGGGCAACGACCGCGTGCTCGAATTCATCCGGAAAGGTATTTCGGTCAAGGCCGTGCTCGATGTGGCGCGGCGCGTCCAGGGGGCCGGAATCCGCGGCACCTACCATTTCATGGGCGGCTTCCCCACGGAAACGCCGGGCGAATTCATCGATACGTGCAGGCTCATTGACCGGTTGAGGCGGTTGGGGCCGGACGTTGTGGTGCGCGAGATGTCCATCTTTGCGCCGTACCCCGGCGTTGGGCTGATCCCGGAGTGCGTGTCCCGCGGGCACGTCGAGCCGGCCGATTTGGAAGGGTGGATCGAGATGGATTGGACAAACCCAAGACGGCCCTGGCTGACCGCCCGGCAATCGCAGTTGATTTCGGACGCCCAGTTCCTTATCGCGCGCCTCGCTCACCCCAACGGGCTCGTGCGCGGATGGGCCAATGCCCGGTGGGCGCAACTGCTCGAGCGCGGCCCGCGGATGAGGCTGCCCGAGCGGCCGGCGGTCGAACTGCTGCGTTGGTTGCGCGGCAAGTAGCGCGCCTATCGAGAAGGGACCAAAAGGACGAAAGGGACAAAAGTCGCAGGGGGCGGCAAGGGTTCTCCATAGGGTGAAAAGTTGGGCCCCGCTACAACGCGCGCTGAAAAATTTTTGCGGGTCCCAAAGGTCTCAATTGTCCCAATCGTCCCAGTAAAATTGGCAGTGCATTTGCCGTGCTCATTCGGTTGTGGCGGGGGTTTCGGTGGTTTCGTTGCGGGGCTGGTTTCGCACTGTCTGGGCTTCCTCGCCCTTATGTTCCTCCAATTGCTGCTGCTGGACTCTCATTTCGTGGGCCATGTCGCCGGTTGCGCCGGCTTCGCGGTTGTGCAGTTCGGCGATCTGCTCGACGCGCCCGTACACGATGAGCGTGTCGCCCTTTCGAATGTACGTCTTGCCCATGGGCGCGCCGAGGTAGTTGCCGTCGAGGCGGCGGATTCCAAGGACCTGCACGCCCTCGTCGGTTAACCTCAACTCGGAGAGGGGTTTCCCGGCAAGCCAGTCGCCGGCTTCGACACTGAGTTCGGTAACCGTATAGCCGGAACTCAGTTGGAGCAGCGAGGGGAAATCCCACACCTCGAGGCGGGTCCATTTTTTCAGCGCCCAACCGATCACGCGCGACATCCAGTAGTCAACCCACTTGCTCATCGAAACCACCAGCAGCAGGACGAGCGCGCTGGCTAACACCACCAGCCTTGAAAAAACGGAGACCGAGCTCTCGCCAGCGCCAACGAATACCTGCAGCAACGAAGCCACAGCCGCCACGAAACCCGCGTTGCCGATCAGCATCATCAGCATTACGATACGCCGCCGCACCGGATGCTCCATGATCTGCTCGGACTCGCGCGTTGTGAAACCTACTCCCAGAAACGCCGACCGCGCCTGGAAACGGGCGAATTCGCGCGACAGGCCCGTGAATGTCAAGGCAACCGTCGCCACGCGGGTCACTAGGAAACCCACAAACAAGACCAGGGGGAACGTAATGATTGGTATTATGCTGCTCACGTTGTCGCTCTCTTTGCTGTTTTGGCTTGGGCTGAAAGCTTATTCTGCACAGTTTGCCAGGTTTATTCAAGGGGGTATAGGCCGTGTTTTTATGGAATTGGGGGTCCCGGAAACGCCGCAAGAACGACAAATTTTGTCACTTCACGCCCGCCAACGTCAGTTTTTTGGGCCTGTTTATCGCCTTCACTCCTGAAGCCCGGCCAAGTCAAGTCGTTATGTATTAAACAGTTAGAGTTGGGAGGCGGCGCGTTGGCACGGTTGTTGCCTGTTGAGGAGGCGAGAGTTGAAGCGAGGGAGAGGCTCCAGGCAAAGGCGGCTAAGAAGCCGCATTCAGAATCTTTGTTCGCAGAACCTTGAGCGAACATTTACTGGTGGCGGGCAGATGTTGCGAACAAAGATTCTAAGGGGCTTAAGTGTGAATGTTTGTGAATGTTGATGAGTCCAAAAGTTTAATCAGGGAACCAACGGAGGGAACAGCTATGAGGAAAAGTTACGGTTTTACGCTTATCGAGTTGATGATCGTGGTGGCCATCATTGCGATCATTGCGGCCATTGCGATTCCGAACCTGCTGCGTTCGCGCATGCAGACGAATGAATCGGCGGCCATCAGTAACCTTAGGGCGATTAACGGCGCCCAGACGGCCTTCCACTCGGCCAACAGCCGTTATGCGACCACGTTTGACGAGTTGACCACGCCGCCGAGCGGACCTCCGT
>JAPLKX010000318.1 GCA_026387845.1 Candidatus Hydrogenedentota bacterium
CTGGGTGTGGGGCGGCTGGTCGAGAAAAAAGTATTCGTATACCTGGTGGATGCGTGCGAGTTGCTGCGGAAGCGCGGGGTGCCGTTTCGGTGCAGAATTGTGGGGGAAGGGCCGGGTGGGGCGGGGCTGCGTCAGAGGATCGAAGCGCTGGGGCTTGGGGATCGGGTTGAAATCCAGCGGTTCTGCCCGCATGACCGGATGGCCGTCCATTATGCGGGTTCGGACGTGCTGGTTGTCCCGTCAATCGTGGCGGGGGACGGCGACCGGGACGGGGTGCCGAACGTGATCCTCGAGGCGATGGCGGGGGGCCTGCCGGTAGTAGCGACGGGAGCGGGCGGAATCGGCGAGGTCGTAATAGATGGGCTGACGGGGGTGCTGGTAGGCCAACGGGACGTTGCGGCTATCGCGGGGGCCGTTTTGAGGCTGCACGAGGACGTCCAACTGCGGGAACAACTGGCGGCATCTGCCAGGCGGTTCGTTGCCAGAGAGTTTGAGCCGGCGAGGTGGCTGGACAAACTATGGCAGCTTTTTGCACAGGTGTAGGCCGGAAGTTAAGAGCCGGTCAGACGGGGCGGCGGTAGGTGGTGGTTTCGGTGACGATGAAATCCATGGGGACGTCGTGGGTATCGTTGTCGATGTGGGTGACAATCTGGATGTCGTAGGCGAGGGCGACGATGGGGCCGCCGTAGGTGACGAGAAACCGGTCGAAGTAGCCGCCGCCGTAGCCGATTCGCCAGCCGTCGACGCTGAACGCGACGCCAGGCACTACGATGACGGAATCAGCGGGCGGTTTTGTGACGCGGCGCGCGTCTGGGCGGGGTTCGAGGATGCCGAACCGTGCGGGCTCGAGGTCGGCCATGTCGTGCAGGCGCGACCACAGGAGTTTTCCGCCGGGTTCGGCCACGGGCACCAGGACGGGGTAGATGTGCTTGAGGAGGCTGCGAATCAGGGGTTTTGTATCGACTTCATTGTCTTTGGATGCGACGTAGATAAGGAACCCTCTTGCGGCGGCAAAAGCGGGCAGGCGGCGCAGCCTGTCGATGATTTCGGCGCTGCGCCTTGCGGCGTCGGCGGGATCCAACGCCCGGCGGAGTTCAAGGTATTTGGTGCGCAGTTCGGCGTTGAGCATCTCGAGGGTAAGGTATCAGGGCCTGGGGCGGCGGTCAAGCAGGGGGCGGTCAGAAGAAGAGGTGGACAAAGTGGACATTGTGGACGGCGTGGACACTGTGGACAGGGCAAAAAGACCGGCACAACGTGCCACGCGGCAAGCCGAAGGTTAGATCCAAGGGCAAGAATCCTGTGGACAGTGTAGGGAGAACGGCCGGGGGGCGTCCCAACGCGGGCGGTTTTTGACTCGACACGGGGGGCTGAATCGGCTATCATGTCGGATCCTGAAGTCTGGGATTACGGGAGGCCATGCTATGGCTAGAGCCGGACGGGCGATTTTGAGTTGCTACGACAAGACGGGGCTGGTGGAACTGGCGAGTCTGCTGCGCGAGTACGAGTATGAGTTGATTTGCACGACGGGTACGCTGCGCGCGCTCGGGGAGGCGGGCATCGCGGCGACAGGGATCGGCGATTTCACCGGTGTCGAGGAGATGCTGGACGGGCGGGTGAAATCGCTGCACCCGAAAGTCCACGCGGGGCTGCTGGGAGTGCGGGACAACAAGCTGCACGTCGAGCAGATGCAGGCGCACGAGTATCGTTGGATAGATTTTGTCGCGGTGAACCTTCACCCGATCAAGTCGCTGGCCCGCGAGCCGGGGATGCTGGTCGAGGAGGTGCTCGAGCAGATCGACATTGGGGGCACGGCGATGGTGCGGTCGGCGGCGAAGAATTTCCGGTACGTGACGGTGGTGGTGAACCCGGCGCGGTACAAGACCATCATGCACGAGATGCGGGCGCACGAGGGGGACGTGTCGTTTGCGACGCGATACCGGCTGGCGCAGGAGGCGTTCGAGTGCACGGCGGAGTACGACCGGTTTCTGGCCGAATACCTGCGCCGGATGGAACCGCGGGAGGAGTAGCGCGTGAACGTGCTGGTTATCGGGGGCGGCGGGCGCGAGCATGCGCTGGTTTGGAAGATTGCGCAGAGCCCGCTTGTGCAGGCGATTTATTGCGCGCCGGGCAACCCGGGGATAGGGCGGCTGGCGGAGTGCGTCAAACTGAAGGCGCGGGATTTTGAAGGCTTGGCCCGGTTTGCGCGGGAAAAAGACGTGGGCTTGACGGTGGTCGGGCCGGAAGACCCGCTGGCGGCAGGTATCGCGGACCATTTTGCGTCTGCGGGGCTGCGGGTGTTTGGCCCGTCGGCATCGGCGGCCCGGCTCGAGGGGAGCAAATCATTCGCCAAGGCCTTCATGAAGCGCCACAAGATCCCCACCGCCGAGTACGCCGAGTTCGATACCGCGGATGCGGCCGTTGGCTACGTCCGCAAAAAAGGCGCGCCCATTGTAGTTAAGGCGGACGGCCTTGCGGCTGGGAAGGGCGTAACGGTGGCGCGGGACGTGGCGGGAGCGGAGGCGGCCATACGCGAAGCGATGGTAGACGGGGCGTTCGGCGATGCGGGGTCGCGGGTAGTGATCGAGGAGTGCATGGAAGGCGAGGAGGCGTCGGTGCTGGCGTTTTGCGACGGCCGGACGTTTGCCCCGATGATACCGAGCCAGGATCACAAGCCGGCGCTGGATGGCGACGCCGGGCCGAACACGGGCGGGATGGGGGCGTACGCGCCGGCGCCGGTGGCGAGCGGTGCGGTGATGGAGGACGTGGCGCGGACGGTGCTGAGGCCGGTGGTCGAGGGGATGGCGGAAGAAGGCGCGCCGTACCGGGGCGTTTTATATGCGGGGCTGATGATTGGGCCGGCGGGGGCGCGGGTGGTTGAAATCAACTGCCGGTTCGGCGATCCGGAGACGCAGGTGGTCCTGCCGCTGATGACAACGGACATTGTGCCGGTGATGCTGGCGTGTTGCGAAGGGACGCTTGCCCAGGCGGAGATCGAGTGGAGTCCGGGCGCGTGTGTGTCGGTCGTGATGGCATCGGGCGGATATCCCAGAGAGTACGAGAAGGGGAAGGTAATCTGCGGCATCAAGGAAGCCGAGGAAGAAGAAGGCGTGATCGTATTTCACGCGGGCACGGCGGAACGGGACGGGCAACTCGTTACAAACGGGGGGCGGGTGTTGAACGTGACGGCGACGGGGCCGGACATCGCCTCGACGATCGAGAAGGCATACCGCGGCGTGAGACGGATCACGTTCGAGGGGGCGCATTTCAGGACGGATATCGGGAAGAAAGCGATTGATCGGCCTTTGAGATAGGGGTTGCCGTTTACGGTTGCAGCAGGATGGGGATGAGGAACAGCGCTCCAATTCATCGATATCTACTTGGGCGGGATTGAAAGAGTAAGGTCCCATGACGGCCATGACTTCGCCGCCCTCGTTTTGGGCGAGGGCGCTTACGGTGCCGTAAACGGCCGCGGATGCCTCGAGTTGAACATCTTGTTGGACGGTCTGCCCGGGTGCAATTTGGACGGGTATGTTCTTGCGGCGCTGGTCTCCGCCTTCAACGGTGATGGTGAATTCAAGCCATGCGTCTCCGGAGGGGAGGTTGTGGATCGAGAAAGTGCCGTCGGATGAGGCCGAGGTACTGAAAAACGTATCTCCGGATTCGCCGGCGACATAACCTTGAATCAGGGCCAGCGCAGGGGGTTCTCCGGCTACGGTGATTGTGCCCTGGATAGCGCTCGATGCGTCGGCGAGTTGAAAGTCCACGACGGTTGTCTGGCCATTTTCGATGACGGCTTGTTTCTGCAGACGGATCGGCCCGGCATCGCGTTCGCCGGCCCGCGTGAGTTTGGCAATGACTTCGACATCACCAGGTGGCAGGCCTTCAACCGTATACGCGCCGGTATCGTCGGTGATGGCATCTTTTCTGACGCGCGGGGGTTTCAGGCGCGAAGCCACGATCGGTTGGTTGGCAAGCGGCACGGCGCCGTCGAGGACGGCGCCCTGGAGGGAACCGCCCCCGCCCAGCACGCGACTTCCGTTTCTTTACCGCGGGTCAGGGTTGCCTGGACCGTTGCCGGCAGGTGGTCGGGGTGGGAGGCGGTCAGCGTGACGGGGCCGGGAGGCAACTGGCCGATAGTGAACCTGCCGTCAGGATTTGATCGTGCCGCGTTCCGACCCCGGGCCTCGGCGCCGAAGTAGATATCCGCGCCGGAAAGCGGCTCGTGTTCTTCGGACACAACGCGGCCGAGAAGCTTGGCTTCCGGGAGGAGGCTGACATCGGGCGCCTGCGCGGTTTCGCCGGGTTTGACCGGAGGCACGACGGCGTACGCCGGTTCAAACCCGTCCGTGCTTGCCGCAACGGCAACCTCGGTGTCACTCAATACGTCTTCGATCCGGTATGTGCCCTCTTCGTTGTTGACGGGGGTCCACTTGGTGGTCTCACCGCGGATGATGTTTTGCCAGTGCCTGTCGTCGCCGGGGGGCGCCTTGAGATAAAGAACGCTGAACCGGGTAAGGGGCTTCTTGGCCTGGCCATCCAGCACGTTGCCCTCAACCGCGCTTAACGGTTGAAGAACAAGCGCAACGTTGGAAGCTCCGGCTGGTATGCCTTCCGCGACGGCCTCGTTGTAATGCTCCAGCGCCGCGCTGACCCTGTACGAGCCCGGCCGCAGCCCAACGACTGCCGGCGATGACGAGCCCGGGCGGGTCGGGCAGTGCGGGCTGGGGCTGAACCGGGGCTTGGATTGGTGCGCGGACGACGTCATCGGGCTTGTCGGGAATTGTGACGGGAGCGGAAGGCGCGGGGGCAGGCGCGGGAGAACCGGGGCTTGGCGGAGTTTCCGGGCTGCTGTGCATAACCCACCAGACTCCCTGCGCCATCACGAACAAACCAGCCAGAATGACGGCACATCCAGCAAGTATGATCGCCACCCAAATTACTTTGTTTTTCACGCGCATCCTCCCAAGACGGACCTCGCAACCCGGCCCAAACCGCCCCCTAAGATACTAGAACAGGCCGCGGCCTGTAAAGAGACACAAGAAAAGCTGACTCACCCAAAACCCAAATCCCGCCTGGCCTCCTCCAACTTTACGTCCCTTGTGTCCCTTTCGTCCCTTACCAACTTCCCGCGCCCGCAGCGAAAAGCGTGTCTGTCCCCGCTTTTCGCGGCATCGAAGACATTGCCTTGGCTTTTCACCATCTCCTCTGTCCCCGCTTTTCCCGGCCACAACTCCGCTTGATTGGTTGCGCCTGATCGACTAGAGTACGGGCCATGAAAAACGAAAACACGACGGATCTGGTTCATGATTTGGTGTTGCCGACGGTGCTTTTTGCGACGCTGGGCGCGATGACGTGGGCGATCCGGGGATGTTCCGGGTTTGGCGGCGAGTCGGGTTGCCTTTTCGCCGGGGTGCTCTGGGCCGTGGCATGGTGGTTTATCGCACGGGAGCCGGCGGGCGAGCAGTCGCGGCCGTACTCCTCCGGCTGGGTCGTCCTGGCAATGGCATTCGGGATCGCCATCTCGGGCATGCGTGGGTGGATGCAGTGGCCGGCGTTTTTCGAAGGTCATCTGCAGACGAACTACGCCGCGGGTGAATACGTGCCGATCTCCCGGGCGTACGGTTTTTTGTGGCTGTTCATCGCGGGCGTTCCGTGGGCGGGTCTGGGGGCGTGTATGCTGGCGTGGTGCGGTTCGCACCAGCGGACGTCGTGGTGGCAGTGGCTCGTGCGGATAGGGTGCGGTGTGGCGGGGTATTTTGTGGCGATGTGGCTGTACAATGCGTTGCCGCAGGTGTTCCTGCCGCTGTATTCATCGATGGCGGAGCGATACCAGGATTGGGAGGCAAACCCCAACCTGCGCCGCCTGATAAACGACAATCGGGCGGCGATTACGCATCTCGGCGTATACCTGGGCTTCCTCGGGTTTGAAATCGGCCGGAAAGACTGGCGCAACGTCACCCTCATCCTGACGGTCGGCGTGTTGAACGGGCTGGGCTGGGCGGCTCTTCAGAACTGGAAATGGGCGCCGGGCGTATGGCCGGAGGTGAACTTCAACTGGTGGCGATGCTGGGAATCGTCGGGCGGGATCAGCATCGGGATCGCCTACGGCGTGGCGTATTTCCTGGTGAACCGCCGCCTCTCCGATGCGGAACGCGTCCGACTCGGCGACTTGTTGAAAAACCGGAGGCCCAACCTCGAGCGGTTTGCCGTATACCTGGCGCTCGTCGTTGGGCTCGGGATGTCCATCAAGAACGGGCTCAAAGGCTGGGCCAACATCTACCTGGGCAGCGAAAACTATTGGGACAGAATCTTTTTTAGCGTCGCCTTGCCCCTGATGGTCCTCTGGATGATTGTCATTATTATCCGGATCAAAAAAACGATGCTCCCGAAGTTGTATCCGGGCGACGTGTTTCCGCACGCGGTGCTGCTGATGTGGGTGGCGCTGATTACGCACAACGGAATTGCCCAACTGGTGACGGCCTCAGTGGGCAACTGGGTCGAACTCTCGTTCAGCGTCTACTACCTCGTCCTCTTCGCCATCTCCGGCACTATCATCGCCCACTACCACTTCATGAAGAAAAAGGCGGCGGGAGGGAATGTGCCTAGCCTCGAGGCAGTGCTTTGGGGCTAAAGCTACCTTCGAACGTGGCACGGGCGTCTCGCCCGTGGTCCCCGAGGTGGGTTTTACCTCTGCAGCCGCTCCCTTCCCTTTCGCGACGCGCTCCACAACCAGAAAACCGTCGAAGCCGCTACAAACGCCCCGCCTGCCAAAGGGCGCCTGAAAAAGAAGAGAAGAATTAACGCGATCACATTCAGGATGGCGGCTATTCTTTCAAGCTTCCGGCTGGTCATTTCGGCATCCTTACCCATGCAGGAGCGCTTTGAAGAAGCGGAGGAGTCGAGGTTGGGAGCTTGGGGCCGGGCCTTTTGGGGCATCGGCGGGCGGATTGAATTGGAGATCGGCGTCGGGGATGTCGACGTTGATTTCAGGGCGGTAAAGGGTTGTTTGCTCCGTAACAAACGTGCCGCGTTTTCCGTCGATCGTGCGTCTCTCGTCGATGCGCATGAGCAGGAATGTTGACTTGTCAATCCAGATGGTTTCGTAGTCGCCTTTTTCCTCTTTGCGCGTGACGCGGCAACAGGGGCGGCCGTTTTCTTCGGCATCGGGCAACGCAGTCCAACCCTCGCGTGAAGTGAAGGACCATCCGCCGACTTCTTCGGGGAACAGCATGGTGGGGACGTTGAATGCGGTTCCGTCGGAGACGCCCGTAGCGCCCGCGATGGCCATATCGAGTGTAGTGGCTTGTTCGCCGGCGCCTATCGACCACCAGGTCCGCGTACCGGTTTGGTCGCGGTGGATAATCATGCGGTCTCCCATGATGCCGTTCTCGCTGTTGTATTCAAACCTGAAATCGGTGGGCCTTCGAAAGGCCGTTTTGAACTGTATCTTGTTTTCGTGTGGGGTATCGCCCAAGAACTTTGTGACGGACGTTCCGGAGTCGCGGTAGGACTTGCAGGCGGAGTAGGTTTGAGCCATTTGTTTCACAACGGACGCGGCGTCGGTGGCGGCCGCCGTTTGTTCGGCGGCATAGACCATTGGCATCGAGAACGCCGTACATAACGCGCACGCGGTGACAAATCGGATCATGTTTGCCTCCCTTCTTTGCCAAGCCTAGTATAGCAGGCGAGGAACGAAGAACCGAGTAGGTTTTTGGGCCCGGGATGTATTGCTTTTTTTGCCGGGGTATGAAATAGTGTCGATCAGCGGTAGCGTTTTAATTTCGACCAAAGCCCGCTAAGGGGGGCAACAGGCTTTCGACATAGAAAAACGGGTTGGCCGGCGCCGTAGTTTTTTCGGTATGGGCTGGGGGCTCGCGCGGCGACGGTGACGTCGGCAAAGAGGCTTCTAAGCAGCGGCTCGTCATA